>CAUZVZ010000240.1:0-2504 GCA_963583605.1 Gemmatimonadales bacterium UBA6960 | reverse complement strand
CTCACTACTCTATATCGGCGACACGATGCACCATTCGGTGATTTCGGTTCAGCGACCCGACTGGACCATCGCCTTCGATGGCGACGCTCCGTTGGCGCAGGAAAGCCGGAAGGCGGTGCTTGCCTCCGCCGCCGGCTCCGGTCAGCGCGTCTACTCGGTGCACTTCCCTTTCCCGGGTCTTGGCAAGTTCGAGAACCGTGGTGGCACGTTCGTGTGGGTTGCTGAGTGACCGCCCGGCTTTCGCCGTTCTGGCACGCCCGGTACGTCTTGGTGTCGGATGCCGGCCATCACAGCCGGAACTCCCTAATGTCCAGGGGCGAAAGTTTTGGGGCCCCGCTTGGGGTCCCATGGGCCCGTTTTCGCCCCCAACTCACCGACACAAGAAAGCCGGAAGCCCAGGTAACTCCTAGACTCCCGCCAGTGCCCCGCCAGGGACTCGAACCCCGAACCTACTGATTAAGAGTCACTAGGCCCTAAGGTCCGTCAGACCCCCTGAAGCACTCTCTGTCCTCACAACACCGGTCATTAAAGAGCTTCTTAACGTGTCCTAGACACCGTGAGTAGTACCCGGGACGCTCGCTAATTGGAGGACTGATGGAGGACTGGTAGATAAGATGGCATTCATGAAGAAGAACATGCGAAAGGGCTACCAGGGGGTTGAGTGGCCGAGGCGCCCATCTTCTCCATCCTCACATTATTGATATTAGCAGCAGGGCCGGGATTAGCGTCACAACGAAGCTAGATCACGAGCCATGCACCAACGCCCCTCTGTCCGCTTGCTTCCTCGCTGGGCGCATAGGATGTTGACGGAGTCGTGCCCCTGCCTACCGGCCCCGCCGCTTGAGTCGCAGGTACGAACCTGTCCACCGCACGGGGTTAACTCCGGATTGCATCCATGGGAGCATCAACATGAAGCGACGAGACTTCCTTTCGGTATCGAGCTCAGCGGCTTTGGGGCTTGGGCTTGCCCCCGGAACGGCCGCTGCTCGTGGTCTGCCGAATCGACGCAGTCGGGCGCTTCGAATCCTGATTCTCGGAGGGACGGGCTTCATCGGACCGCATCAAGTTCGATATGCCCTCGAGCGGGGGCACACAGTTACCCTGTTCAACCGAGGGCGGACGAATCCGCACCTCTTCCCGGGTGTGGAGAAGCTCGTCGGGGACCGCGACGGGGACCTCGATGCGCTTCGGGGCCGGGAGTGGGACGCCGTGCTCGACAACTCTGGCTTCGAGCCTCTCATTGTCCGTGACTCCGCGCAGCTGCTTTCCGGTTCGGTGGGGCAGTACCTGTTCGTCTCGACCCAGTCGGTCTACGCGGAGCGCTCGATCATCGATCAGGATGAGAGCGGGGCGGTGGGCAGGCCTGGTATACCCGAGGATCAGTGGGAAGGGTACGGCCCGCTCAAGGCGTTGTGCGAGCGGGAGGTTCAGCGAGCGCTTCCGGGCGGTTCGACGATCGTGCGCCCACCGGTCATCGTGGGGCCCGGCGATGCTTCCGACCGCTTCACTTACTGGGTAGATCGGGTCCATCGGGGGGGTGAGGTTCTGGCCCCCGGCGCTCCGGCTGACCCCACACAGTTCATCGACGTGCGCGACCTCACGCAGTGGATGGTCCGGTGCCTCGAGAACGGTGTCACCGGCGTGTACAACGCGACCGGGCCACGCGCGCCTTTGAGCACCGCCGAGATGCTGTACGGGATTCGAGCCGTCACCACCTCAGATGTCCGATTCACATGGGTGGACGCCGACTTCCTGGCTGCCCACGGAGTACGGCCCTTCTCGCACATGCCTTTGTGGCAACCCCCCGTTGGGCGCACGGCCGGCTTCTTCCGAATGAATGCGGAGCGAGCTCAGGCCGAGGGCCTGAGCTATCGGCCGCTGGCCGAGACGGCAGCGGACACGCTGGCGTGGTGGCTGACGGAGCCGCAGGAGCGTCGAACTGGCCTTCGCGCCGGAGTATCGAACGAGCGAGAGCGCGAGGTGCTAAGGGCGTGGCACGCGAGATCACCGACCTGAGTGCGGGATGCGATCCAAGTTGCTAGTGTGGTACCTCCCAACGGTAAGCTCCCACGATTGGGCTTCCGTAACTGTCTGTTGTTGGGCACCCTGTACGACCGCAACTTAGACGGGAGCAACTTAGGCGGGAGCACCACACCGGACTGAGCAGCGCCACCAAATTTTTTCAGGAAACGGCGTTTCAGTGGCGGCGATGTGTGCGGAGTCGGACCAGTACCGCCCCCTGCTGGCGGCAGAGGGGGGGCATTATCAGAACTCCGATTAACCCTACGAAATCGATCCTCTGGCTCACTTATGGCTCACTTGGCGCGAGACGGCACCTTTGACCAAGAAACCCTGCAAGCGTGTAAGTGCTTGCAGGGTTTCTGTTTACTAAAGTGGAGCCAGGCGGAATCGAACCGCCGACCTCCTGCTTGCAAAACGGGGGTCTCCAGTCCACTTAATTCAGGATAACCCTATAGTTTTACTGCTAATTTTCCCATAAACAG
>CAUZVZ010000239.1:0-2521 GCA_963583605.1 Gemmatimonadales bacterium UBA6960 | reverse complement strand
GTAGTGGACCGGATCGCGAGGAAGATCGAGGGAGCCGCGGAGGCGCTCCCACCCCCGGAGGTCCGTGTTGTCGATGGAGCTACCATCGGGATCGTCACGGTGGGTGGTTGTCTGGGGGCCGTCTTGGAAGCTGTCGAAATACTGGCGGAGGAGGGAATCGCCCTCGATTTCTTGCGGGTAACGGGCTTCCCCTTCTCCGCCGCCGTCGAGGAGTTCCTCCTCTCCCACGACCTCAACATCGTGGTGGAGCAGAACCGCGACGGTCAACTCAGGAGGTTGCTCATGCTCGAGACGGCCGTTCCGAAGAGCAAGCTCGCATCTGTGCTCGACTACAGGGGAGCGCCCCTCAGTGCCGAGGTGGTGGCCCGGGGTGTTCGGGATCGGTTGGGGCTCGTCCCCGTGGAAGCCGGGTAGGGGGATTCGATGACACAAACCGCTAAGCCGTCGGTCCGACACCCGGGCCTCAGGAAGAACAAGCTCGGACTGACTCGTCGGGACTACGAGGGGACTCAGTCGACGCTTTGTGCCGGGTGTGGTCACGACTCCATTACCGCGGCGATCATTCAGGCGTTTTTCGAACTCGACATACCCCCTTACAGGGTCGCGAAGCTGAGTGGAATCGGGTGTTCATCCAAGACGCCCACCTATTTCCTCAATGAGGCGCACGGCTTCAACTCCCTGCATGGCCGTATGCCGTCCATCGCTACGGGCGCGAATGCTGCAAATGGAGACCTGTCCTACATCGGAGTCTCCGGAGATGGCGATTCACTCTCCATCGGGCTGGGACAGTTCTGTCACGCGATGCGCCGCAACGTGAATATGCTTTACGTGTTGGAGAACAACGGTGTGTATGGACTGACCAAGGGTCAGTTTTCGGCGTCCGCGGATGTGGGCAGCACGGCGAAACGCGGTGAGGAGAATCAGATGCGCCCCATCGACCCAGCGTCGTTGGCGTTGACGTTGGGCGCCTCTTTTGTGGCGCGGAGCTTTTCCGGAGACAAGAAACAGTTGGTGCCTATCCTCAAGGCCGGGCTGACGCACCAAGGCTTCGCCCTCGTGGACGTGATCTCTCCGTGCGTGACCTTCAATGACCATGAGGGCTCCACGAAGAGCTATGCCCACACGCGCGAGCACGGCCATGAGGTTGTCGAGACGGATTACGTTCCTCCACTCCACGAGATTCAAGCTAAGCAGGATCACGGAGCGGCGACTGCGGTGACGATGCACGACGGGAGCGTGGTGCGGTTCAGATCCGTGCATGAAGGATACGACCCGACCGACAGGGCCGCGGCGTATACACACCTCAAGGAACTCCAGGCGCGGGGAGAGGTGGCCACGGGGCTTCTTTTCATCGAACCAAAGAGTCTGGATTTGCACACGCTCGAGAATACTGTGGATCAACCGTTAGTCGATGTGCCATTCGAAAAGTTGTGCCCGGGGAGTGCGGCGCTGGCGAAGCTTCAATCCCGCTGGCGTTGATCTGACGTCCGAGGAGGCGTTCGTGGGAAAGTTGGAGGCGATCTGGCTCAAGCGGGCCCGTGGAGGGCCGATGGATCCAGTCGATGAGGCGGTCGCCGTGAAGGGCCGAGGACTCGAGGGGGGCGTGGACTTCGATCGCGAGCGTCAGGTGACACTGGTCGAACGCGAAGTCTTCGACCAGCTCAAAGGAGAACTCGAAGATGTGGAGCCAGTGATGCGTCGGGCCAACCTGCTGGTGTCCGGCATACGGCTGGAGGGTACACGTGACCAGACGCTCGCGGTAGGGAACCTACGGATTCACGTCCGTGGTGAAACCCGTCCCTGCGGACGGATGGACGAGGGGTGTGAGGGCCTCATGGACGCCCTCGATCCCCATTGGGGTGGTGGAGCCCACGGGAGCGTCCTGAACAACGCGGCCATCACGATCGGCGACGAGGTGCACTGGGAGGTGGACGCGTAGGCTAGTCCCCGCCCACGTCCACGTAGATTTTCCCACCCTGCTCTCGAAATTCGGCCGACTTCGCTTCCAGTCCGGTCCGGATGACGTCTTCGCTCGCCCCCCCCTCTGAAACGAAGTCGCGGATGTCCTGACTGATCTTCATCGAGCAGAACTTCGGTCCGCACATCGAACAGAAGTGGGCCACTTTCGCTCCCTCCGCGGGCAGCGTCTCATCGTGGAATTCCCGCGCCGTCACGGGGTCGAGAGCCAAATTGAACTGATCCTCCCATCGGAAGTCGAACCTGGCCTTCGAGATGGCGTCGTCCCATTCCCGGGCTCCGGGATGCCCCTTCGCCAGGTCGGCTGCGTGGGCGGCGATTCGATAGGCGATCACGCCCGCCTTTACATCGTCACGGTTCGGCAGGCCTAGGTGTTCCTTCGGCGTCACGTAGCAAAGCATCGCCGTGCCGTACCATCCGATCTGCGCCGCTCCGATGGCGCTCGTGATGTGGTCGTACCCGGGGGCGATGTCGGTCGTTAGCGGCCCGAGTGTGTAGAAGGGGGCTTCGGCGCACCACTCCAGCTGCTTGTCCATGTTCTCCT
>CAUZVZ010000238.1:0-2540 GCA_963583605.1 Gemmatimonadales bacterium UBA6960 | reverse complement strand
AACTACGACACGGACGCTTTCAGCCCTCTTATCGAGGCCGCATCCGAAGTCTTGGGGCGCCCTTACGGGCCTGAGACGGATGAAGGCGTCAGCTACCGGGTCATGGCGGATCATGCCCGCGCCGTCGCCTTTCTCTTGTCGGATGGTGTGTCTCCTTCCAACGTGGGGCGGGGTTATGTCCTGAGGCGCATTTTGAGGAGGGCGGTCCGACATGCGTGGCTGATGGGACGGCGCGAGCCCACGCTGGTCCAGATGGTCGCCGCCGTGGTCGACAACATGGGCGAGGCGTATCCCGAGCTCGAGGAGGGGCGGGAGCATCTCCTCAGCACCACGCGTGCGGAAGAGGACCGGTTTCTCTCCACGATCGAGGGTGGGTTGGCCCGCTTCGATGAGTTGGCACCAGAATCCGAGGCTCCGGAGGACGGGACCGGGGTGATCTCAGGGGCGGACGCCTTCAAGTTGTATGACACGTTCGGCTTCCCCCTGGACCTCACTGAACTCATGGCGGAAGAAAGGGGCTACGCGGTCGACGTCAAAGGCTTTGACAGCGCCTTGGAGGAGCAACGGGAGCGCAGCCGAGCGGACCGGGCCCAGTCCGGCCTCGAACTTTCGCGTGAGGATCTCAGGCAGTGCTGGGAGACCCTCCAGGAGCAGGGTGAACAGCGCTTCACCGGCTACGATCAACTCGAGTCGGAAACCGACGTCTTGGCCATTCGAATCTCTGAGGGGGGCCTGGCCCTCCAGGTTGCTGAGAATCCGTTCTACGTCGAGGGGGGAGGACAGGTTTCCGACACTGGCTTGGTGGAGGGAGATGGGTGGTCGTCCGAAATCCTGGATGTGGCCAAAATCGGCGATCGAGTTGCGCTCCTCGGGACGGTACCGGAGGGAGCCTTTCCCACGTCACCGGATGGGTCGCTTCGTGTTCGGGCCGTGGTGGATTCGGGCTCGCGGCGCGACACACAAAGGAATCATACCGCTACCCACCTCCTGCATGCGGCGCTTCGGAGAGTCTTGGGCACTCATGTCGCGCAGCGTGGTTCGCTCGTGAGCCCGGATCGGCTGAGGTTCGACTTTTCGCATACCGCGCCAATGACCGCAGACGAGAGGCATGAAGTGGAGGAGATGGTGCTCGACGGCGTCTGGGAGGATCACCCACTTACCATCGGAACCCGCCCGTACGACGAAGCCGTCCGCGACGGGGCGATGGCGCTTTTTGGGGAGAAGTACGACGACTTGGTCCGAGTCGTGGAGATTCCCAGCGTCAGCATGGAGCTTTGCGGGGGGACCCACGTCGGGCATACCGGAGAGATCGGCCTGTTCAAGATCACGAGTGAGAGCGGGGTGGCGGCCGGCGTGCGCCGCATCGAGGGGGTCACAGGTCGCCGGGCCCTACGAAGTCTGGAAGAGCAGGCGAGCCGATTGGATGAGGTCGCGGCGGTTCTAGGAACATCTCCCGACAATGCTGTGGCGCGAGCCGGGCAGATTCTCGCCCAAAAGAAGGAACTGGAGGGGATTCTGGATGAACTCCGCAGCGGGGGAGGGGCCGGCGAGAGCATCGTTTTGCAGGACGTGATCTCCACCGACGGCGCGGTCACGGAGTACAGGGCGGTGCGACTTCGGGCCCGTAACGCCGCCGATGCCCGAAAGTGGGGCGATGCCTTCCTCACGCAGGAAGCAAGCGGTGTCGCAGTGGTGTCGGCCGATCTGCCGGAGGGCAAACATACTCTTTTCGCTTTCGTCACCGACGACTTGATCACCCGCGGCGTTCGAGCCGACTCCGTCGTTCGTGAGATCGCCTCCGTGGTGGGAGGCCGGGGCGGTGGGCGGCCCCATATGGCTCAGGCTGGCGTCGAGGACCCCGAACGTATCGACGAGGCGCTCCGAATGGGGCGAGAGGTGGTGGAGAGGCTCGCTCGTGAAGCCGGGGGCTGATGGACTCGCCGACCGATTGGCTAGCTACTCGTACGCCTCCGGCCCCGGACGAGTTGAAGGCTTGGTTGAAGATTCCGGATGCTGGAACGGATGCCGATACCGGCGTGGCTTCGGTGCCGGGATCCCTCCTGAAAGCGGCGCTGGTGCATCTGGAGGACGCCGTGGTACGGCCCGGCCGGGACCGGGAGGCGGCGTATCAACTTCTGGCTGCCGATGCGCTGATTACTTATGGCTGTGAAGCCGCTTCGGAGGCGAGGGACGCCCAAAGGGCGCTTCGTGAGGTCTTGGTCGGGGTGCGGGCCGGAGGGACGGCTGAGTGACATCGGTGGATCTAGCCTCTGTGGCGGACCTTCACAACCACCTCGTTCCGGGGGTCGATGACGGGGCACGGGCCCTGAAAGAAACCTTCAAGGCGGTCGAACGAATGGTGGCGGCCGGTATCGGGCAAATCCTCACGACGCCTCATGTGAATGCGAGTCTCACACGTGATTCCAGGGGGCTCAGGACATGGTTGGAAGAGGTCGACGAATCCTGGCAGGAGTTGTCTGAGCACGTACGGCGGCGTTTCCCGGGCGTCGAGTTCCTTCGGGGACACGAGGTGATGCTCG
>CAUZVZ010000237.1:0-2563 GCA_963583605.1 Gemmatimonadales bacterium UBA6960 | reverse complement strand
CTAGGTGGTCTCCCTTTGGCATCGATCCCCTCCGGAGTGTCGGTGCACGCGGCACCGCCCGTCGATTTCTACAACGATGAGAATATCATATTTGTAGAAACGTACAATACATCGCCCGTTAACGCCGCGTTGCCCGCCGCTTCGGCTGGACGTAACCTGCCCTCTGGCCGTTTGCCCAAGGAGGACGGGTATGCTCCGAACGTCACTGTATCTTGGAATCACTGGGATCCTTGTCGCCGCGTGTACAGGCGGCGCGACGAACAGTCTCTCCGCACAGGACGACGCCAACCCATACGACGCGTTGGTCGACGTGCGGGCGGGCGAGGGGATCTTCGAAAGACACTGCTCGCGCTGCCACGGGATGAACGCGACCGGGGGCGAGACCGGCCCCGATCTCACAACGGGCAGGTTCCGGCACGCATCAACCGATGCGGGCCTCTTCAGCGTGATCACACGAGGGGTCCCCGACACAGAAATGAGGGCGTTTCGCAGGGCACGATCGGATCAGGATGTCTGGCAGCTCGTCGCGTATCTGCGCTCACTGAGCGGAGGGCCTCGCGTGGAAGTGCCCGGCGATCCTGCGAAAGGGGAGCGGCTGTACCGGAACAAGGGAGGATGCACGAGTTGCCACATGATCGATGGTGCGGGCGGTCTATCCGGACCGGACCTATCGACCATCGGCGCACGTCGCTCGCCGGAGGACCTGTTGTCTGACCTGGTCGAACCCGACGAGCGGGTGATGCCGCGCTGGTGGAGGATGAGGGTCGTTCATCGAGACGGCACTCCCGTTGCCGGTCGGCGCATGAACGAAGGCACTTATTCGGTCAGAATCCTCGATGAGGACAATCACCTGTGGTCGTTCCAGAAGCGTGACCTCATCGAAAGCGAACGCATCGAGACCTCCTCGATGCCCTCTTACGTGAGCGAGTTGTCCGACGACGAACTGACCGACCTCGTCGCGTATCTGTACGGTTTGATTAGGGATGAAGAAGGATGATCGCAGCAGCGAAGGAGAGGGGAATTGAAATGAGCAGATCCATTGCACTGTTGAGCGTATTGCTGTTCGCGGCTCCCGTGAGCGCCGTTCAAGGACCGGGTGAAGACCCGCGTCCAGGGGCCACCATCGGGGCAGCGCCGTCCTTCAGCCCGGTCACAGCCGAACGCCTGGTGAACTCCGACGCCGAGCCCCACAACTGGCTCATGTACTCGGGCAACTACTCGAGTCAACGGTACTCCGGGCTGGACCAGATCCACGTCCGCAACGTAGACCAGCTGCAGATGCAATGGGCCCACCAGCTCCGCATCCTGGACCGATCCGAGGCCACCCCACTCGTCGTCGACGGTGTCATGTACGTCACCGAAGCGCCGGCCACCGTGATCGCGCTCGATGCCGGGACCGGGACCCGCTATTGGCGCTATGAGCACGAGATGCCCGAAGACCTGAATTACTGTTGCGGCAGGAACAACCGAGGCGTTGCTGTGCTCGGAAACCGCCTGTTCATGAGCACGCTCGATGCACATCTCGTCGCGCTGGACGCCAGAACCGGCAGCCTGCTCTGGGACGTGGAGGTCGCAAAAGAGGAGTCCGGCTACAGCAAGACGGCCGCGCCACTGGTAGTCGGAGACAAAGTCATCACCGGCATCGCAGGCGGAGAATTCGGAATCCGTGGCTTCATCGACGCATACGAGGCGAAGACCGGCGAGCTCGCATGGAGACTCTATACGGTTCCTGGGCCGGGCGAGCCCGGCAACGACACTTGGGCCGGCGACTCCTGGCGCACGGGTGGATCAGCGACCTGGATGACCGGCTCCTACGATCCCGAGTTGGACCTCGTGTACTGGGGCACCGGAAATCCAGGGCCCGACTGGAACGGGGACGTCAGGCTGGGCGACAACCTGTATTCGGACGCCGCGCTGGCCATCGATCCGAATACCGGCGAGCTGAAGTGGTACTTCCAGTTCACGCCACACGACGTGCACGACTGGGACGCCACCCAGATTCCGATTCTGGCCGATTCCCGCTTCGATGGTGAAGAACGCAAGTTGATGCTCTGGCCCAACCGGAACGCGTGGTTCTACGTGCTCGACCGCGAGACCGGCGAATTCCTGACCGGGAAGCCGTATGCCAGACAGTCCTGGGCCTCGGGCCTCGACAAAGAAGGACATCCGATCCGCATCCCCGGTACGTTCCCGAGTATCGAAGGCAACACGGTCTCGCCCTCGATCGGAGGCGGGTCCAATTGGTGGTCGCCGAGCTACAGTCCGCGCACGGATCTGCTGTACGTCAACGCCTACGACGGCGAGACCACGTACTACATCCGCGACGAAGAGTACATCGAGGGCGAGCGCTACACGGGTGGGGGAGGCGAGACGCCTCTGCCGGCGGACAAGTACGTGAGCGCGATCCGAGCGATCTCGCCGCAGTCCGGCGACATGGAGTGGGAATACCCCATCCAGCCCAGATCCAGCGCCGGTGTGCTCTCGACCGCGGGCGATCTCGTCTTCAGCGGCACGCCCGATGGCTACTTCTTCGCGCTGGACGCGCTGACTGGAGCGGAAAAGT
>CAUZVZ010000236.1:0-2582 GCA_963583605.1 Gemmatimonadales bacterium UBA6960 | reverse complement strand
CACCTTGGCCACGCTCCACGTGCTCGATCGCGCCAGAATCGCACACTAGGTGCCCTTGGTCGAGTTCGAGGACCCGCGCCGTGGGATATCGGCGCATGAGTTCCAGATCGTGCGTCGCCATCAGAACGGCCATCCCGAGTGCGTTGATCTCCCAGAACAGGTCCAGGATACCCTGAGTAGCCCGCTCGTCTAGGTTTCCAGTGGGCTCGTCTGCCAGAAGGAGGAGTGGCTCACTGGCGAGGGCGCGCGCGATGGCGACGCGCTGCTGCTCGCCTCCCGAGAGCTCATCCACGGAAGACCCTGCTTTGGGCGCGAGGCCCACTTGACCCAAGAGACGTTGGGCTCGCGGCAGGATCTGGTTTTTTGGCGAACCGATGACCTTAAGGGCGAAGGAGACGTTTTCGAGCGCGCTGCGGCCGGGGAGAAGTCGAAAATCCTGAAACACGTACCCGACCTTCCGCCGGAGCTTCCACACGTCTCGCCGAGAGGTTCTCAAGGACGAAAACCCGCTCGCCCGTATCTCTCCGTGGGTCGGCCTCTCAGCCAGGTGCGCGAGTCGCAGAGCGGTCGACTTTCCTGATCCAGAGTGCCCGGTAAGGAAGGAGAACTGTCCTTTGACCAAGTGGAACGACACGTCCTTGAGGGCCGGTTCAGGGCGGGCGTACTCTTTAGTGACGTGGATGAACTTGATCACGTGAGGTTTAAACCTCGTAAGTTAATCTTTACCAACGACTTCCAGTAACGGTGTGTCGAACACAGAAAGCTACATTTGGGCCGCTAACGTGTCAAAACGTGCTAGGGCCGACCGAGATGCCAACCGGATGGCGGCCTGCATCGAGGACAGCTCCACCCTATCGGTACCCACAAGATCGAAAGCGGTCCCGTGATCCGGGGAGGTTCGCACGAACGGCAGTCCCAGCGTCACGTTGACTCCCGTTCCGAAAGCGACGGTCTTGAAGGGGGCCATCCCTACGTCGTGATACGGGGCGATGACCGCGTCGTACTCCCCGTTGAGCGTCCTACTGAATACCGTGTCGGCCGGAATCGGGCCCTCTACCTCGACATCTGCTTTCCGGAGGGCGTCCACGGCAGGGCGGAACACACGCTCCTCTTCGTCCCCGAACAGTCCACTGTCCGAAGCATGGGGATTCAGTGCGCAGAGCGCGATGCGTGGACTGACGATATTCCAATCGACTTGAAGAGAGGTATTCAACAACATCGCCTGGGAAACGAGCAGATCCGAGGTCAACAGTGCGGGCACACTGCGTAGCGGGACATGCGTAGTGGCGAGGAGTACCCGAAGAGGCGCTCCTAAGCGCGTTTCCTCAGCAGCCATGAGCATGCCGACATCGGAGGCCCCCGTGAGGCGCTGGAGCATTTCCGTATGGCCGGGATCGGTGAGCCCGGCAGACCGGAGGGCTGGTTTGTTGATTGGGCCGGTCACGATTCCCGCTGCGGCGCCCGCTAGGGCGAGGCGGACAGCACTCTCCACCGCACGGGCGGACAGGACTCCTGCAGAATGCTCGGAGCCGTCGAATCGACCCACGGCTTCGTAGGCAGCCAGTCCCGGATCGAACCCGTCCGGTCCCACCAAGATGAAGTCGGTGTCGTCGCCCTGCTCTCTGAGGTGCCGAATGGCGTTCGCAGCCACCTCAGGGCCAATTCCGCGAGGATCACCGAGCGTGACCGCCAAGCATTGCGTGGACATATGCGGCCGCGGTCGGTCAGCCTCCGCCGAGCCGAATTTCGACGTGCGCTTGGTCTCGTAGCCCTTCGACCACGCTCTCCGTGAGGCGCTGGGTCCTCAGGCGCTCGATGATCAAGTCCCGAAATTCGGAAAACTCACCGACGCCTCCACTCGTCTTCTCGAATACCCGAACGACGGTCCAGCCATTTTGGGTCCGGGGGTCTTCAACCCTCACCGGCCCGACCACCTCACCCACCTGCGCCAATTGTATCGCCGCAGCCAAAGTCTGGGACGTCTGTGCGATTTGCTCAATGAACAGGTCCGCCGTGTCGGGCTCCAGGCCCAGATCCGCCATCGTCTCACCGGCCCTCAGCCGGGTCACGAACGACTGGGTTCGAGCATCGTTGGCCTGGATATCGCTCTGTGTGACCTCTGGCTGAAACACCATGTGGCGCACCCGACGCTCGCCCCCCCGCACCCGCTCCACCAGTATGAGATGGTATCCGAATTCCGTTAGAACGGGAGGGCCTATCAAGCCCGGAATCGTCTGGAAGACAACCTCTTCAAAAGACTCCACGAAGCTTCCGTCTTGGCGCATCCACCCAAGTTCTCCACCCTCTTCGGCTGAAGGGCCGTCCGAGAAGCGGGCGGCGAGCTCCGCAAAGTCCCCGCCTTCCGCGAGAAGCCCCCGAACGCTGTCGGCCTCAGCGAGGGCCTCCGCTTTGGAGGAGTCGCTGGCCTCAGGGAGAAGTTGAACGTTCTCGAAGACAACGCTGGGTGGTCTCTCAGGAATCACATCCTGATTCTCATTGAAATATGTTAGCGCCTCCTCGTCCGTCACGACGATGTCCGTCTCGCTCTGGCCCCCTTTGGCAAAGAACCGCTCCTGGAGCAG
>CAUZVZ010000235.1:0-2648 GCA_963583605.1 Gemmatimonadales bacterium UBA6960 | reverse complement strand
GACCTCGAATATTTTGGCACGATCGTCCCTTGTGGGATCCCAGATCGGGCCGTGACATCGCTCGAGCGTGAGCTTGGTCGTGCGGTGGGTATCCCCGAAGCGTCGCAATCCTTGGTCGAGCGCTTCGCCGACGTCTTTTTGTGCGATATTGTTGTAGTATAGACAACAAAAATCGACGCTTCTGGTCACTCCTGCGACCACCTTTTCTTAAGCGAATTTTATGTTTCGTATAGGCGTTAACCCATTTGTTTCGGGAAAGAATGTTCCCTAATCCATATGTTTACAAGTGCCCCGAACAAACCTCGCAAAAAACATTTGGTGTAGCATTTAACATGTTATACAACAACCACTTAGGTCGTCATACCTAGAACCACAGATGTTTCTCCATCGGACCCTTGCCATCGTGCTAACGAACCGGTATCTATCCTTCGCAATTCAGATGCGGATCATCGAAAGACGATGGCGTTGGTCATCCCTCAGATGAGTCTGAAGGGTGAGCTGCCAGGCGCGACGGCGCAGAGGTGGTGAGGCAAACCGGAACTTGGGACTTCTGGGGAGCCAGGTGGGGGAGTTCGCTGGCCCCCATTAGAAGCCCCGAAAGCGAAGGGGTGCTCTCGGTCGCGACCGCGCGACAATACGAGGGTGAAAGGAGAGAGGTCTGGCCGCCGGCACGAAGGCGGACCCAAGCAGGGCCAGGATCCGACAGCGCAGTAGGGAGCTGAAGGGCGCAGCGTGAAGCAACCGGAAGAGTCCCTCGAGTTAGAGAGGGCCCGATCGTAGGCAACTACGGTTCGGGCCCTTTCGCTTTTTCAGGGGTAATCTTCGGCGCGAGCCCGCGTTGGGACTACGGACTCGACTCGGCTGCGGCGTAGTTCGCTACGCCTCGCTCGCTCACCTTGCCCGCCTTGGCTCGCATCCAAATCTCACCCCTGAAAACGCGACCCTTGGGAGCAGGGGTGTTCGAAGCTCCCACCCAGGGTTGGCGCTGCCTCCCCGGGTCGGCGCCCCTACTTCTTCCCTCCGAAGCGATCCTTCGGCGCCTGAAACTCCATGTAGTCCAAGTATTTCCCCTTTTCGCGCAGCGCGTCCAGCCACTCCTGGAAGCCTGAGTCGATCAGTCCGCCTGAGTTCGAGCGATCCTTGGCAGCGGTGGTCGCGAGCTCGTTGGCGTACTCGTTTTCTGGATGCCCCGCGTGGCCCTTCACCCAGAGGGGGCGCATGTCGTGGCGCTGGAGAAGGGTGTCCAAGCGTTTCCAGAGCTGCAGGTTCTCGATCTTGCCGGACTTTCTCTTCCAGCCCGCTCGTTTCCAGTTCGGCATCCACTCGGAGATTCCCTTCACCAGGTACTGGCTGTCCGAGACGAAGTGCACGATGCAGGGACGCCTGAGCACGCGCAGCCCCTCGATCGCGCTTCCGAGCGCCATACCGTTGTTGGTCGTGTCGGGCTCGGAGATCCAATAGTCTCGTCTCTCCCAAGCCCCGTCCTTCCACACCTCCACCAGGCCGCCGGCCCCACCTGGGTTGGCCCTTTTCTGGAACTGATTTCCCAGACAGGACTCATCGGCGTGGATGTAGACGACTGCGGTGCTCATCTCATACTCATGTTAAGGGTGATCGCGAGGGGCAATCGGCCGTTCAACCTAAGTATGACCCTACGCTGTCGGGAGTCCGGGTTGACCGCATATCCCCGCTAGGTAGCTTTCGCCCGACGACCCGCTGGCGACCGTGAGGCATCCCTGGAAAGCACAGCCTACTTGCTCTTAGAAGACGGTCGCCGCTTCGACGGTGACCTCGTGGGCGCGTCGGATCTCGCGCTGGGTGAGGTAGTCTTCAACACCTGTATGACGGGGTATCAGGAGGTCCTGACGGACCCGTCGTACACGGGCCAGTTGGTCACCATGACCTACCCGCTCATCGGCAACTACGGCGTCAACTCCGAGGACTGTGAATCTCCGGTCCCTCAGGTCGCGGGCTTCATCGTTCGCGAAGCCTCGCGGCTCCACTCCAACTGGCGCGCCGAAGGCGGCCTCGACGCCTATCTGAAGCAGCACGGCATCACGGGAATCGCCGATCTCGACACGCGTGCGCTCACGCGCCACATCCGTTCGCAAGGAGCGATGCGCGGGGCAATCGCTCTCGTGGATACGGCCGAAGAGCAGGTGTTGGAACAGGTGCTGGCGCACCCGCTCATGGAGGGCCTCGAGCTCGCCTGCGGAGTGTCGACGGAGCAGCCATACTCCGTGCCCGCTGTTGGGGAAGAGCGCTTCCACGTCTTGGCTTACGATTTTGGGGTGAAGGCCCATTCCCCGAAGCTGCTCGCCGAACGTGGCTGTCGGGTCACCGTTATTCCCGCGAACACGCCGGTTGAGGAGATCCTCGACGATCTGCCGGACGGCATGTTCGTCTCCAACGGGCCCGGAGACCCGGCGGCGGTTGAGCAGGCTGAGGCCGCGATCCTGGGGCTCGCCAAGGCTGACGTACCGGTCTTTGGAATCTGCCTGGGACATCAGCTCATTTGTCGTGCTTATGGAGCTAGCACGTTCAAGCTCCCGTTTGGACACCACGGTGGAAACCATCCCGTGAAGAACCTCGACAGCCAGAAGGTGGAGATTACTTCGCAGAACCACGGTTTTGCTGTGAGCGGTGGC
>CAUZVZ010000234.1:0-2667 GCA_963583605.1 Gemmatimonadales bacterium UBA6960 | reverse complement strand
GGAGGGTCAGGGGCTTCACGGCAAGTCAACGCAGGAGTCGTAGTTGTTTGGCCGGCAGCGCCCTAAGCGGCCAAGGGTCTTAGCGAGTCCGACCACGAACCCGTACTTGGAGAATGCCAGAATCGCGTGCCTTGAGCACGTCGGCCAGAACCTGCACCTCATGCTGCGGCGCTGAAGGTGTGGAGACAGCCGAGATTGGAACAGGCGAATGCCGGCGATTGCCAGGCGAGTCATGGCTACACTTGGTGAACCACGTCTTCGGACTTCACAGCCCGAGAGCCACATTCCGGACACTGACCGGAGAGATTGTCTGGCTTCTTCATAAAGAGAGAAGACAGCCCACAAGTCATAATTGCGCACCCCATTCACTGCGTTGACGCTCCGATTTCTATTGCGGACTCTGTGATGTCTACCCAGCGTTTGGGCCAACCGGTGCAGACCCCAACAACAACAGGGCGGAGGCCGCTGAAACGAGTGGAATCAGGCGCATAATCTATCCTCCCATGCTTCGAATTCCGTCTTCATCGTTTCCTCTTGGCCTCTTCCGGCTTGAGCGTGGGTGTAGGTTGAGGCCGCCGCCGTGCCATGGATCGGAGTCGTGAAGTTCGGCGGGTTGCGGACGCCGCCGGCTTTTCGCTTGAGACTCAAGTCGAACCACAGGCTTACCCTGCTGGCCTGGATTTCCGATGCGCCTGAGCCGAATGGCACCTTTATACACCCGAAGGCCGGGCGAGCCCACGAAACTTTCTTCGTCGCACAACCGTTCAGGTTCGGAGAGTGCCACCTCATCATCCTGCGCGGACCGGCCGCACCAAGGAATCGGACAACGGATCCCGAGTCAGCAGAGGCTCCGATCAGGCCGAGCCGGGGCGGCAGGGTCGTGGCGTTTCTGGTCCTAGGCGGTCTCCACCACGACTAGCGACGGGCGGCGTGAAGGCATCTCAAGGTCGCGGATGACCGAGGTAGCCAGCACGACCGCCTCCTGCGTCGAGCCACAGTGGCCACGTGGCGCCGTTCAGCGAGATGAGCCACCACTCGCGCGCAGAGGCCCGTCGAGCACGGCCAAGCCACGGTCTAGCCACTCGGCGTCGGGGAGACCATGGCCCTGCCCTTCGATGGAGAGATACTCGAACGTCCGAAAGTCGCTCTGCTTGATGACGTTCCACAGGCTGGGCACATAAGTGGCGACGGTGTCGGCCGTCCCCTGCACGATGGCGTGCCGGGAGCGGTCCCGGGCGAGCTCGAGCACCGAGTCCGGCGGTTTGCCGATCGAGGCCGGCAGGAACCGGCCCGCCCGCCGCGGCGTGGGCTCGTACCAGTTCACCCCCGCAAAGTAGAGGCCGCCGGTGAAGCGGTCGGAGTGGAAGAACGCCACCGTGCTGGCCACGCGGGCGCCACCCGAGTGGCCCGAGATGTAGATGCGATCCGGATCGATCGTGTATCGTCGTGTCGCTAGATCGATCGACTCGAGCGCGACGGCCGCGCGCCAGAGGGTGGAGACGCGGTTCCCCGCCTCGTTCGGCCCCACCCAAATCAGACGGTTTTCCTCCAGCGTCTCCTGCCAGTTGCCCGGAATGCTCCCCTGGTCCCTCGGCGAGATGAACACGAACAGACCGTGCGGCTCGCCCTCAGCCGCCGCCGTCGGTGCGCTGACCACCCAGGTGTGGCCATTCTTACCGTTGACGATCGTACCGTGCGCGTTGTTCTCGAGTCGATGGAGCTCGGCCGCAAGCCGGGTCTTCCCACCGTTACCACCGAATGGGTCACCGTCGGCCTCGAGGTGTCCCTCGAGCACCTCTATGTAGTTGGCTTTCGCCACGCCGGTCGCCGCAATCGTGTATGTCCCCATGTAGGGCGTCAGGTCGTCGGCGGGCACCGGTCCGGACGGCGGCTCGACCTGGGCGCGGACGAGCACGGGGAGTAAGGCAATGGCGAACGCGGCGACCGTGGGAGCATGGCACATCAATCGATCTCCGATTCACACGCCGAGCGCCGGCGGGTGGCCGCAGGCGTGTCTGAGAAGAGGTCACCTTCCTGGGTGATGGATCCACTGCAGATCTGAACGCTCAGACGATAGCAGATAAGACGTCTTCGTCCATCAGGCTTTGTCACGTTGAGGGGTTGGTGCATGAATGCGCTTGGGTGCGGGCTCCGGCGTACCATGCCGTCGAGGGAGCGCAGTCATGGCGTCGCCGCAATCCAGCGGCGTGAACCCCAAGGACAAGAAGAGGTATCGGGTCGGGAACTGGCAGGCGCACGAGCGCAGTGGCTGGCGGAAGCTGCACATCGGCGTGGACGATAACGGCTACGTCGTCGCGGAGACGCTCACCCAGAACACGGGCGACGACGCGGATATCCTTCCGGACCTGCTGGGCCAGATCGATGCTCCGCTGCGGCGCTTCACGGGCGACGGCGCCCTGGGAGCAGCGGAACCTGCATATCGAGAGGATTGCCGAGATCGGCAGACAGGCGTGGCAGAAAGAAACCGGCGACCGGCAGCAGGCCCGCGTCGCGGGCACGTTCCTCCGGTACAAACGGATCCTCGGCGGCAGTCTCCGTGCGAAGGGGTTCGAGGCGCAGCAGCGTGAAGCGACGGGGAGGTGCACCGTGCTGAACAAAATGTACGCGCTCGGCAAGGCGCAGTCCTCCGCGGTCACGCCGTGAGCG
>CAUZVZ010000233.1:0-2690 GCA_963583605.1 Gemmatimonadales bacterium UBA6960 | reverse complement strand
ACGGGTGGAAGAACTTTTCTTCGGCACAGTATGTTTCGTCCCGCGGCGTGTATTTGTAGAACAGGGTGGTGCGCGTGCTCGGTGCCGTCCACGGCAGGGTGACGTGGCTGAGGGCCTCGGTGAAGATGATGGCGGTACCGGCCGGCGCGGGAATACTGGTCACCATCGGATGCACCCCTTTGGATAACTCGCGCCATGCCTCCGGGACCGGAGCGTGCGACTTGTGCGAACCGGGCAGACAGCCGAACCCACCACCGTTGCAGACCGTATCCTCCAGTTCGTAGGCCACGGAAACAAGGCCGTTCCTGAAGACGCCCGTATCGGGATCGCGGTCGGAATAGATGGAGAGCAACTCGTGAGGCTGCTGGGGATGCAACAACCTGCCGTTGCCACCGTGGATCCCACCGCCGGCCAGATCCTTGTTGAACACCCCGTGAGTGTGCACGTTGATATGGTCGATGCGGAAGGCAGGTAGTCCATCCGGGGGTGTTCCACCATAGATTTCGTCCAAGAGGGAGGATACTACGGGCACGTCGAGCAGGTCGAAGAATTCCTGAGACCAGAAACCACCGTTTACCTTCAGTTGCGAATACAGGTCCGCCTCGTGTTCGTCGACCGTGGCTTTGAGCGCCGTCACCTGTTCGGGCGTCAGGGCGTTCTCGACGGTGAGAAACCCCCACGTGTCGAACGCGAACCGTTGTTCCTCATTCATAGCTACACTCCTTCCGCTTTTCGTCCGTCTGTGCCTGAGTTCGTTTCAGGCTGTATACAGCGCATATAATCTGGCGTTATCCATATATACTTTGACCTTGACGCCCCCCCGTCCCACCGACACCATTTTCTCCTCCAGTAGTCCCGCCTGGCTTCCGCCGCCAGGACCTGTCTTGGTTTTCCAGGTGACCTGCCACTCCGTCTCGTTTCCCGAAAAGAGCAGGCAATCCTCCCTGCTGTAGCCGTCCAGAACCCGATCGAACGGATCGACCAGTTCCACCTGTACCGACCCGCCGCTGGCGTCGGCGTTGATCCATAGCTGATCGAGCTCGGGCAGTGATTTGGTGGTGACCATCCCCTGCCCCGGCGCGTGTAGACCGACCAGTCTATCCCTCTGAATCTTGGCCAGATTGATGCCCCTTTGATGCGGGGATCCATCCCGCGGCTCCTCGCCGTGCAGACAGTTCGAGCAGCCGTGATAGATCCAGATCTCGTCATCGTAGACGAACGGGGCGTTCGGCGGATAGACGTTGCCGCAATCATGGCTTCCGGGCGGGCCGCAGACGAGGATGGGTTCGCGGTTGCCTGCCCGATGCCAATTCCGCCCATCCCTACTGTAGGTGAGCTGAACATCCATCTGGTTCATCCACTCGGGCATCCACTCCTCGATCTGGTTGCGTGCCAGCCAGCCCTCGTTGAGGGTGTGAAAAATGGAAAGGAAGCCGATGCGGAAATCCCGGTAGGCCAGTGAGCTCATGCCGTAGAACTCATGGTCCTGCGGCGGATCGTCCCCGTCCGGCGCGACGATACTCTGGCGCGGCGTCCAGTTTTCGAAATCGTCGCTTTCGGCCATGCAGATTATGCGCACGTTGGGGCGCCCGCGCAGGTAGACGACATAGCGGTTGATTTTCGGATCCCAGTAGGCGACGATCTGCGTATCAGTCCCTTCGGGAATGACGGGGTTGCGCCAGCCCCTTGGCACGTTGAAGTGAACGCCGTCGGCTGAATAGGCCACGCAGACCGGCTGGGTGATGCCGGCGAATATCATGTCACCGCTCTGAAACATGAAGAGCATTTTGTAGCGCTTGGCCGGATCCGTTTCGACCGGATCCTTCATCACGCTCGCCCCCGCTCCCCACCGGATGATCGGGTGCACCAGATTGTTCTCTTTGCTGCCGCCGTCCTCAAACAGACCTAAAACCGGCTTCTCCCAATGGATGCCGTCCTCGGAGAAGGCGTACGCCAACCCGTCGCCCTCGTCGGACCAGTCGTCACTGTACCTCCTGCCGGCCCCGTACCACATCTTGAACAGGCTCTCTTCTGCATCGTAGATGACGTTGATGTAGGATCCCTGGACCCACTCCTTCTCCCATGGTTGATCCATCTTGATCAACGGTTTTGGAGACACCTTGGAGGCGGGCGTGACCGACTTCACGACTCCCTCGAGATCCTGGATGTGTGTATCGTCGATAAACAGGTAGGCGGACTTCTCTGTCACTTCTGAGTTCACGCTCGTTCCCTTCTCTTGTCGTGGTGTCCCGCCATCCGAACCTTCACAGGGCGACGGTCGTGCCGCCCTCCTTCAGCGAACGCGTCGCGGCCTCGAGTATGGGCACGACGCGAAGACCATTCTAGCCGTCGGTTAGCCCTCTTAGGTGGCGATGCAGTCTACGAAATGGGCGCACTCCTGCCGTAGCGGCTCGGTGTATTCCACTTTCGGGATCAGCACGCCGCCGGCCCGCTGGATGAGTTTAAACTTGCCGAAGGAATCGAATTCACCGAGTGAACCTTCGATGTGTTCCCTATCGAGGAAAAAAACAAAGGTCTTTTCCTCCATTCCAAACTCCGCTGGCTTATCGACCAACAGCAGGAACATCGAGGTCATCTGGTCGACCACTAACGCTTTACGTTCCTCCAATGATTCTGGTTCCTCCACATCCACCGGATTGCCCTCGCTATCCCAGGAATCAGAAAGAATA
>CAUZVZ010000232.1:0-2722 GCA_963583605.1 Gemmatimonadales bacterium UBA6960 | reverse complement strand
CAAGCCTTCCAGTGGGGCGCCGCACCGGAGGACCTTGCCCGCATGAACGAGATACTCGAGAAGGCGGTCGAGGACATGAGGGCGACCCGGAAGGGAGCGCGCGAGCGCCGCCGGAGCCGGCGGGGCGAACGGAGCGAAAGCCGCGGTGAACGCAAAACAAGGCGCGGTGCCGAGGCGAAAGGGCGTGACGAGGGTGAGGGGATGGAAGAGGCGGAGCCGGCTGAGGACGAGTGAGTCGAGGCCCGGTCAACCCTTCCGACGAGACTCGATTCCTTCCTCCATTTTTTAGAGCGTAGTCGGCCAATCCTCTCAGAGGAGCTTGGAGAGGGCCCGGTCCTTGAGGAGTTTGCCTCCGGTCTGACAGTTGGGGCAGTAGTTGGTCTCTCGCTCCCCGTGAACGATGCGTTGGATGGACGCACCGCACCGGGGGCATGGTTGCCCGAACTTCCCATGCGCCGTCATCGCTTCGTGGAATGCGGTGATCTTCACGGGAAACTCGTCTCCGAACTCCGTGAGAAGCCGCTCCACCCATTCCGATAGAGAGCGACGGGTCGACTCGAAGAGTCGCAGGAGCTCGACCTGGTCGAGTTGTCGAGTCCGCCTTACAGGTGAGAGTCGAGCATCGAGCAGGATCTTGTCGGAGTGCGCGTTTCCAATGCCACTGAGGATTCTCAGGTCGGTGAGTGCCCGCTTCAAAGTACGGTTCTCCCTCAACAACGCCTCCCGGAACTCTTGAAAGTCGACCTCCAGCGGCTCGACCCCATCCGGAACGAGCCCTGCCAGAGCTTCCTCACCGTGAACAACGTGCAGCGAAGCCCTCTTGTGGGTGCTCGCCTCAGTAAGCAGCAGTGTTCCGTTGGCGAAATCGAACGCAGCGTGACCCGGCTTCTTGGGAACGGACGCGCCTCTCTCGCACCACCGGAGGCGTCCCGAGATCATGAGGTGGATGACCGCGAAAAAGTCCCCCTCCAACTCGAAGACGATCCGTTTGCCTATCCTGCGCACGCCGGTGAAGCGCCGACCTTCCACTTCCGAGACTCTGGGATCGAAGGTCTTCAGCAACGAAGGCGTACGAATGCGAAGGGTCGCGAGGATCGGCCTGAGAGTGCGCTGCTTGAGCGCACGAACGTACGCGGTGATCTCCTGGCAGTTCCGGCAAGGGCTTTATCTTCGAATGAGGAAATGGCGCGCCCCTGACGCGCCGGGTTCGGATATAGAACCGGAGCTTCTCTGGTGCAATAATGGGATGGGCGGGTAGCGAGTCTACTCTCCGATCCCGGGCGGAAATCCGGACTGGCGGCGGCGGACGGGCACGTATTTTCTTTGACGTATGGCCAAGTCCCCGTATGAATCACCGACGTTTCGCATTCGGTACGTGAAGTCCTCGGCGGAGGACGGTCCCGGCTCCACGAGTCCGACCGGAGGAGATGGCCCGCCAGCGTCGGCAGCCCCTCAGAGCATGAGGATACGCATCCTCGACGCCACCATCGACGCGAGCCTGGGAAAGGTCTGGTGGTACCGGTCCCCACTTCTCATTTCCGTCGCGTGGATCTTTTACCGGCACGTCACGGACTCAGAGTACGGGAGCATATTCGCGGGAATCAACCTGGCCATCCACGAAGGCGGGCATCTGTTCTTCATGTGGTTCGGAATCGATTTCATCACGGTTGTGGGCGGGACCTTTCTCCAATGCGTCTGCCCGATCGTCACGGGGATCATGTTTTATAAGCAACGCGATTTCTTCGCGATCAGCGTCGCCTGCTTCTGGCTGGGAACCAACTTCGCTCACATCGCGCCCTACGCTGCGGACGCACGGGCACAGATGCTACCACTGCTGTCTCCTTTTCAGGGAGCGCCCGGCCACGATTGGAATTACCTGCTCGGTACCTTGGGGCTTCTGGGCCAGGATGGAGTCATCGGCGGCGCCTTTCAGGTGGCAGGATTGCTCACGATGGGATGGGGGCCTTGCTTCGCGTCATGGCGACGGCGAATGGGGCCGACAAGCACTTGGAGCGCGTTGGAGCTTAGGGCCATCACGTAGAGCTCTCCGGAGGGGAAATTGCGCTTGCTGGTTTCGCCGCCCCGGCGCAAGGTTAGCTTGTCTGAACACCCAGCGTGAACAAATCAGGAGGTGACGGGGATGACGACGAGAAGAGGAAATAGGCATGTCTTGGCCCTCGTCATGGCATCAACGGCCTTTGTGATCGCTCCGCCGGTCAGCGCGCTTGCGCAGGATACGGTCCCGGACACGATCCAGGAAGCGGTCGACCAGGAGGAGGTTCGAGAGGAGAACCCCTTCCGGGGCTTCGAGCGCCTGGTAGAGGGCGCTGAGGTCTCGCTCGGCTTCTTCGACCTCTACACGAAGGAAGGTCGTCTCTATCTCGCCGTCCCCGCCGATCGCTTGGGCGAGGAATTCCTGATGGATACGCGGGTGGCGCAGGGCATCGGTGCGGCTGGGCTGTTCGGCGGAACGACGCTGAGCTATTTTGAGATGGATTTGATGGCGTTTGAAAAGCATGGCGAGGACGTTTTCCTTGTCCAGCGGCCACACCGCTTTGGGGCTGGATCGGACGATCGGGCCGCAGATGCGGTCGACATCAGCTTCGGGTCCTCCGTCGTCGAGAGCGCTGAGGTCGAGGCTATTCGTCCGGATTCCGCTCTCGTGTTGGAAGTGACGGGTTGGTTCCTCTCCGATCTATCGGGGGTAGGTCGGCTGACCCGG
>CAUZVZ010000231.1:0-2828 GCA_963583605.1 Gemmatimonadales bacterium UBA6960 | reverse complement strand
GGTACGGTGAACCGTTCCACGGGCGGCGGACGAGTAGCGGCGAGACCTACGACATGTACGGGATGACCGCCGCGCACCGCACATTGCCGCTTCCGAGCTACGTCGAGGTGACCAATCTCGCGAACGCTCGCAGCGTCGTGCTTAGAGTGACCGACCGCGGCCCGTTCCACGACCCGGACCGGCGTATCATCGACGTGAGCTATACCGCGGCAGTCAAGCTGGGCATGGTGGGGACCGGGACTGCGGCGGTGCGCGTGAGGGCGTTGGAGCCGTATCAGAGGCGAAGGGCCAACTAGGGAGGGGAGGGCGGGCCGAGAGCCCGCCTGCTCGCGGTTCGCTGCTCCGTGGCGCATCTTGAGCACATGAGTGAAGCCACCACCCGCCTGAACGCTGCCCTAGAGGGACGCTACCGCATTGAGCGTGAACTCGGTGCGAGCGAAGCCGCGACGACTCTGGGCACGTTGCGACGGCTGGCGGCTGGGATCGAGATCTGGGCGAGCTGGACCATTTGACCGCACGCCGCCGGGAGCGTAGCCCTCAAGATCACTTTTCGTACTTTCCGTCCCCCGCGGGTCCCTGCCGGCGGGAGATGCGCGGTGGTTCATCTTATTTCCTTATGGGGGACGTCGTGAGAGCAATCCTCTCCTTCCTGGGGCTCAGCCTCCTGCTTACTAGCGGAGTCGCAGCTCAACAGGCGACCCGGACCCAGCCCGTCACGGGCATCCGGGACAATGGCACCGGCTTCCACGCTCTAGTGGGTGCCCGGGTTGTGACGGCCCCGGGGCAGGTCTTGGATGACGCCACTGTTGTAATCCGGAACGGGCTCATCCAGAGCGTTGGTCGCAACACGGAGGCCCCGGCTGGGGCACGCGTCTGGGACCTGACAGGCCACACGATCTATCCGGGGTTCATCGATGCACATGCGGACCTGGGCATGGACGCAGTCCCCGAAGGCGGCGACGTGGGGCCGACCCACTGGAATCCACAGGTTCGGGCTTGGTTCAGCACTACGAGGAACCTCCAGGACGACCCCGAGCGCCGGGCGGCGCTCCGCTCTCAAGGATTTGGAACGGCGCTGGTCGTGCCCACGGAGGGCATCTTCCGAGGCACAGCTTCGGTCGTGAACCTGGGCGACGCCGGGGTCCGGGACCGAGTGCTCCGCTCCGACCTGGTCCAGGCTGTGGGATTCCAGCGCTCCTTCAGTTTGGGTGGGGCCTACCCCAACTCGTCCATGGGGACCATTGCTCTCATCAAGCAGACCTTCATGGATACCGACTGGTACATGAGGGCGTGGGGCGCCTACGAGGACAGTGGCCGCGCATTCCTGCCGCCCGAGACCAGCGAGGCGTTGGCGGCCCTCGCGGACGCGGTTCAGGGCAATCAACCGATCGTCTTCGAGACCGGCAGCGAGGAGGAGTACTTGCGGGCCTACAAGCTTGCCGCGGAGTACGGCGTGGACGCATGGTACCGCGGAAGCGGGGAAGAGTACCGCATTATTGATGTGCTCCGGGGACGCACCGACCCGCTCATCATCCCTCTGAGCTTCCCCGACGCCCCCGACGTCGATGACCCGGAGTCGGCGCTGAACGCCAGTTTGGCCGACCTGCGCGATTGGTATCTGGCGCCCACGAGCCCCGCGCAGCTAGCGGATGCTGGCATCCGCTTCGCGATCACTTCCGGCGGGCTTTCGTCGCTGAATGAGTTCCTGCCCAACCTGCGTATCGCGGTGGCGCGGGGGCTGTCCACATCAGACGCCCTGGCGGCGATTACGACTACGCCAGCAGCATTGTTGGGCCTCGAGAACACCCACGGCACGATTGAGGAGGGCAGGGTCGCCAACCTCGTCGTGAGCGAAGGCGACCTCTTCACTGAAGAGGCCACCGTGCGTGACGTCTGGGTGCGCGGACAGGCCTACGAGGTCACGCGCCCGCCCGAGATCGACCCCAGAGGAACCTGGCTCATCACGTCCGACGACGAGTGGGGCTTCGAGGCGGAACTCCGTCTCGAGGGGCCGCTGAACCGCCTGCGCGGGTCCATCGACATCGCGGGGCCGGATGGCGCCAGCATCGACCTGGCCTCGGCCGAGGTCGTGGCCGAGACCGGCCGTATCAAGGTGGGTTTCGATGGGGAGGACCTGGGATACGAAGGAGTCGCCCTCCTGGCCGGTTCGGTACGGGGTGAGGAGTTCTACGGGTGGACGTCCCTGCCTAACGGGGCGAACCCGTCGTTCCGCGGGTCCCGCACGGAAGCGTTCGAGGGAGCCACCCGGGGCACCGTGGCTATGAACGTCCCCGAGATCGACCTGCCGTTTATTCGACCCATGATGGAGTACGGGCGGACCGCCATCCCAGAGCAGCCCGGCGCCGTGGTGGTGCGCAACGCCACCGTTTGGAGCCAGGGTCCCCTAGGGCGGATGGAGAATGCCGATCTCTTGATCCAGGCCGGAAAGATAGTGGCGGTGGGTCCTGATCTCGACGCACCCAGAGGTGCGATAGAGATCGACGCCACTGGCAAGCACGTGACACCTGGGCTCATCGACCCCCACATCCATTCCGGGGTCAGTTCGGTCAACGAGAGCGGTTTCGCCATCGTTCCCGAGGTGCAGATGGGCGATGTCGTCACCCACAACAACATCTGGATGTACCGCCAACTCGCCGGCGGGCTCACGACCGCTCACATCAAGCACGGCTCTGCAAACCCGATTGGAGGAGAGAACGTCTTCGTGAAGATGCGTTGGGGCTCCCTACCCGACGACCTCAAGCTGGAAGGCGCGCCCCGGACGGTAAAGTTCGCGTTGGGGGAGAACCCCAAGCGGCGCCAGGGCCGTT
>CAUZVZ010000230.1:0-2901 GCA_963583605.1 Gemmatimonadales bacterium UBA6960 | reverse complement strand
GGTGCGCCGTGATTGCCGGACGAACCCCGAAATCTGTCGTTTCGGGGCCGGATGGTCTACACTGCGGCCGAAACTCATCACCGCTGGAGATCATGAGCGCTCATCCCGCCACGCACCGCTGCACCACACTCGTCTTGGGGAGTGGCGTGGCTGGCCTGACGTATGCGCTTCGTGCGGCCCAGCACGGTCCGGTCCTGATCCTGACCAAGAAGTTCCGCAGCGACTCTTCGACGAACCGGGCCCAAGGTGGGCTCGCGGCGGTCCTCGATCCCACGGACTCCTTAGATTTGCACGTGGCCGACACCCTCGAAGCGGGGGCTGGCTTGTGCAGAAGAAACGTGGTCGAGCTCGTGGTGCGCGAAGGCCCGGGTCTGGTTCGAAGCCTCGCGCAGATGGGCGCTACGTTTGCCCACGCGGATGGGGGCGGTGATTCTGAGGATCTTGATCTGGGCCTGGAGGGGGGCCACAGCCGACGACGAATCGTGCACGCGAAAGATCGCACGGGCCAAGAGATCGAGAGTACGCTGCTCGCTGCGGTTGCGAACAACTCTGAGATTACGCTCCTCGAGCAACACCTCGCGATCGATCTCTGGGTTGGTGGGGACGGCGCAGGACGCCGGTGTTACGGTGCGTCGTTTCTCGACCAGGAGACTGGAGCCACCGGATTGGTTCGAGCGGAGCAGACGATGCTCTCCACTGGAGGCTGTGGGAAGGTCTACTTGTATACGACCAACCCCGACATCGCTACTGCAGACGGCGTTGCGATGGCGGCCCGCGCCGGATGTGCGCTCGGGAACATGGAAATGGTCCAGTTCCACCCGACTTGCCTTCATCATCCTGAGGCGAAGAGCTTTCTGATCTCTGAGGCGGTGCGGGGGGAGGGTGCGGTGCTCCGCAACCTTGCCGGTGAGGAGTTCATGAACGACCGCCATCCCCTTGGCTCGTTGGCTCCACGTGACGTGGTAGCCCAAGAGATCGACCGGGAGACCAAGCGTCGAGGTGATAAGTTCGTCGTCCTGGATGCGTCCAGCATCGGTGAGGAGCGATTTCAGAAACGGTTTCCGGTGATCTCGGAGCGACTCGAGACGTACGGGATCGTTGCGGGGCGCGACCCCATTCCGGTTGTTCCCGCAGCGCACTACATGTGCGGCGGGGTGGTCGTCGATGTGGATGGGCGTACGGAAATCGAGGGGCTCTTCGCGTCGGGTGAGGTGGCGTTCACGGGTGTGCACGGAGCCAACCGGCTCGCGTCCAACTCGCTGCTCGAAGCTTCGGTGTTGGCCGAACGGGCCGGAGCCATTGCGCCGCAGCCCGGAGAGGGACCTGAGCCGCCGCCCCCCCCCCGGGGAACGGACCCGCCGCTGCCGGACCAGGGAGTGATCCTCGACCACGAGTGGGATGCGGTCCGCCACCTGATGCTGAACTACATGGGGTTGGTCCGGTCACGCGGGCGGTTGGATCGCGCCGTCACGCGACTGGCTGAGATGCGAGAGTGGTCTGAGGATCTCTACCGGACGAGCAAGCCGTCGTCGGACCTGGTAGAGCTTCGCAATATTTCGCTCGCCGGGCTGATCATGGCGATGTCGGCGCGCGCGCGCGAGGAGAGCCGAGGGCTACACACGCGGCTCGACTTTCCCGAGACCGACCCCGTGCCGCGTGAATCCTGGGCCAGGGTGGGGGAGGGGGGGGTGGAGGTGGAGCTCCGTCCGCTGGAGTCTTCTGAGGCGGCATTGCCGGTGGACTAGCGCGGCTTGAGGGGTCTTTTCGAGGCTCTCGGCCTTGTCAGGGACGCGTTCGACGAGCTGCCTACCTGACGTCACGGTTGAGCCGTCCAGGCGAAGGCCCGACCTCCGCCCCGTACGACGCCGTTCCGGTCCACGACAACCCCCTCAGCCGTGCATGTGCCGGTGCAGTCCGGGTTCGGATCCGGAATGAGGCACATCACCTCACCGGTCCGGGCGCTCCCGACCCGAATGCCGCGCGTCCAGGCCACATGATCCCGGTTCACCGAACCCGACCCGGAGTCGGCGCCGTAAAGCGTGTCGTTCGCGTCGATGTAGATCCCGCTCAACCGGCTGAACTGGTACCACTCGTCGAGGAAGCGGCCGTTCTGATCGAAAATTTGAATGCGGTTGTTGCCCCGGTCCGCCACGAAGAGACGGCCCTGCGAGTCCATGGCCAGAGAGTGAGGCTGGTTGAATTGACCCGGCCCGTATCCGCTCTGGCCCCACTCCAGGAGGTACTCACCCCGGGAGTTGAACTTGATGACGTGATTCCGACCCTGGCCGTGTCCTTCTCCGACGAAGATGTCGCTGTTTCCGGCCACGTACACGTCTTTGGGCTGCCAGAAGAAGTCGCCCCGTGGGCCGGCGGCAGCCATCTCGTTCATCGGGACGCCACCCCGATTCCTGAGCACCATGAGAACCTGACCGGTCGGGTTGAACTTGATCACCTGATGGCCGTATATGTCGTCGGGCTGCCGAGGCGGAGGCGCCGCTGTGCCACCGCCGCGACCGCCGCGGCCACGCCCACCACCGACCCGGTTGTCGCGTCCATCCGCGACCCACACGTTCCCTTCATGATCGACGTCGATGCCGTGCGGCCAGTTGATCATGCCCGCTCCGAAGCTGATCACCATGTTGCCGTTGGCGTCGAACTTCATGACGGGGTCGACGTCCGGGTTCTGCGTGCGGACGCCGATGTTCCCGCCGCATCGCTCAGCGACCCAGATGCTCACACCATCGATATCGACCTCCACGGCACTGCTGAAGCCCCACGATCTGCCCTGCGGCATCTGCGCCCACCCTTCGATGGTGGTATAGGGGTGCGGGAGGTCGTTCATCGGTGCCATGTCGGACTGCGCCGACACGACCACGGGGAGGACGGTCACGGCCGCGAGGG
>CAUZVZ010000229.1:0-2911 GCA_963583605.1 Gemmatimonadales bacterium UBA6960 | reverse complement strand
GGCAAAGATCACCTCGACCAGGACGGCACCGTCCATGAAGCCCGCCAGCAGGAGCGTTGCGATCGTGAGGGGTTGGATGAGTGCGTTTCTGAGGGCGTGCTTCCACACAACCACCCGGTTTGAAACGCCCTTCGCCCTGGCGAGCTTGATGTACTCGGAATCGAGGACCTCGAGCATTGCCGAGCGCGTTATGCGCATGTATCCGGCCATTGGCCCCCAGCCCAGCACGAGCACAGGCAGCACGTAGTGTTTGGCCTGTTCAAAGAACGGCAGGCCGGACCCTCGACCGAAGACGGGGAGCCATCCCAGGTAGACGGCGAATATCCAGATGCCGACGAGGCCCACCCAGAAGGCGGGGAGGGATTGCCCAAACAGGGCGAACCCCCGCGCGAAGTAATCGGTCGGCGAGCCTCGTTTCAGTGCCGAGACGATGCCAAGTGGTACTCCAGTGATCGTTCCGAATATCCAGGCAACGATCGCGGGGGCGGGTCAAAAGTGCTATCGACAAAGTAGTTAGTGCGATCTCCGCGCAGCTCAATCCCGCCGATCTCTCTCTTATTTCAGGCCCGAAAACTGTCCCATTTTTGCTGACGTCCGACAAAAGGATGAACCAGTGCGTTCGTTGAAACGCCTCCCGCAGTCACGGCAGTAGAAAGTCCGGTAGCCGAGTGAGGTCCGATGTTTTCTCCCGGACGTGGACGTAGACAGGCAGTGCGGGCAAGACATGAGCGGTCTCCTCAGCTATTGAGGAATGATGCTATTCTGCCCCGACGCTGAGTTCTGACAGAACCAGTGTGACTCGGTCCCCTTTCATAAGCCAGAGTTCCTGACATTCACCCAGATCTGCTTCTCGGGGAGCATGTTGACTCGCCCACTTGCCAGATCTGGCCGCATTGACGCGTTGCGGTTTTACGATGGCATCTCTGTTCTGCCATCAGCCCGCCGGATTGCGTCAATTGCCTCCTGGAATATCCAGCCGTCCTTGAAAGTCTGGTAACCCGAATACCCTTCGCCTCGAATATCGGCAACAAACTCCCGGGCAAGTTGAGTCCAGTTCCGTTGGGTATCGTCTTCGATGTCAGGGATCGAGTCCATTAATTGAGCAGATGGGTTGATCCGTTTCCAATCGCCTTTTCGCTCCTTGAGGAAGAGTGGCCCCTGCGCATAAGCCCCATCGATGTGGATGGCCGCATCACTACCGAAAAAGTCGACGCTGTCTTCATGTTGGAAGCGCGGCTGCATGCCGCCATGCTTGAAAAGAGCAGACACCGGCATTCGATGCTCGGCGGACGGCTCGATTGAGGCCATGGCTGTGTAGGTGTACTCGGCGTCGACGGATTTCCACTGTAATTCAGGGTCGCCAGAGGGATCGGGCGCAAAATTGCCGCGCTTACGGAAATCGTGTATTCCTTCCACAACCGGTGCAACGTACATGTCGTTTCGCGTTTCACCGTTGATGCTCAGCAACTTGCCGTCTAGCACTCGGAGCGCGATCGCCAACTTATGCGTGAAATTATTACTCAACCTTCCGCCGCCCAGGTCGATCCGGTGCGACCACCCAAACGGAATCAGCGGGTTAAGGTTGTAATGGGAGATGAACTCGGTTTCCTGGGGTTCCCCGATAGCTCCCTGCTGGACCAGTTCCTGCGCAAGGAGCGCGTGTGGCTGATAACAGAACGATGCGGCAAACGCCGTCTTGACACCTGCCGCCTCCGCCTTTTCATGCACATCCTTCGACTCGCTGGCGTAGGCAGTCAGGGGCTTGTCGCAGTAAATGTGACACCCCGCCGCAATGGCAGAAAGAAGGGCCTCGTAGTGCGCTCCACCAGGTGTCCCGAGGGCCACGATGTCGGGTTTGAGTTGCGACAGTGCAGCATCCCAGTCGGTACCGGCGAACGGTATGCCCATATTAGCCGCTACTTCTTTAACGACCCCTGGTGTCCTGCTGACCATCCCCACCACCTCGACACCTGCATCGCGCAGCGCCTCTGCGTGGCCTGTCCCGGCGAACCCGGATCCGTGCACGATAGCTGTAAGTTTCTCTGTCATACGTTTCTCCAATAGCTTTCCAAGATTGCCGCTCTCAACCGTCCGTAACATCCCCGATAAGTTCGGACACCGACCGGTGTTAAACCAGTTGCCGGAGTTTCGGGTCGTAGAAATCCCTCAGCCAGTCGCCTAGGAAGTTCAGCGACATTACCGTGAGGAATATTGCCAGCCCGGGCCAGAATGAAGACCACCATGCGTCAGTCAGATAGTCCCTTCCCTCTGAAACCATCAGTCCCCATGAAGGTGTTGGCGGGGGGATCCCAGCTCCGAGGAAGCTAAGTGTTGCCTCGGTCAGTATCAGGCCACCGATGGCGAGCGTTGCCACGACCAGGATCGTGTGCATAACTCCAGGTAGCAGGTGACGAATGAAAATGTGATACGTCGAGGCGCCGCATATTATCGACATCTGCACGTAATCATGGGTTTTTACGACGAAGACCTCGGCTCTGACGGTCCGGACGAACCCTACCCACGAAACCATTGCCAGGACCACCATAAGTACGGTAAGGCTTCCGCCGAAGAGCGAGACGACCACCAGCGCAAGCAGCAAGAACGGAAGGGCGTGCCAGATGTCCACCAGCCGGGTAATCAACTCGTCGACTCTGCCTCCATACCACCCGGCCAACAGTCCCATGACGACCCCGACTATGAGTCCACTGGCCAAAGAAACTCCTGCCACGGCGAGTGAAATTCGAGCGCCGTGGATCACGCGGCTAAGGACATCACGGCCCACCTGGTCTGTACCGAGAATATATTTCGTTGAGCCTTCAGCAAACCATGCCGGGGGGGTGTTGCGGTCCCTCAAGAACTGCACATCAGGGTCGTACGGCGATATCTGGTACGCGAAAATTGCACCGAATAT
>CAUZVZ010000228.1:0-2927 GCA_963583605.1 Gemmatimonadales bacterium UBA6960 | reverse complement strand
TGGTATCCCAGCCTTCGTCCCGGCGAACGTCGGTAACCCCGACATCGGTCCGGAGGTCACCACGGAGATCGAGGGAGGCTTTGATGCCTCGTTCTTCGATAACCGTGTTTCCGTCGGGTTTACGTACTACGACCAAGTCACGGACGACGCACTCTTCGGGATCCCGCAGCTTCCTTCCAGCGGCTTCTCGAGCAGCCGGCGCACCAATATCGGGAAATTGGGGAACAAGGGCCTGGAAGCAGAGGTCAATGCCACTGTCCTGCAGATGGGTGACTTCAGCGTCGACCTGGGCTTGAGCTACACCACAAACGAGTCCGAGATTCTTGAGCTGAACGACCCAAGCCTGGAGAATAGCTACCGCAAGGTCGGTTATCCGATCCGTCCGGTTACGAACGAGTTAATCTCTAACCCCACCGCGATAGCGAATTCGAACAGCGACGTGATATTCTGCCAACCGTCGATGCCGTGCTACCAAGGGCAAGGAACGAGCGCGAGTCAGTACTTCTACGGCTCCAACCTGCCTACAACGTTTATCAACCCTTCAATCTCGGTCCGGCTACCCGGGGGCATCTCGCTGGCCGCCCGCGGCGAATACAAGGGCAACTTCTACATGAACGAGCAGGTGTTCGCGATCGGTCGTAGCGTGCGGTCGCCGCTCTGCTACCCCTACTATGTCACTCCGGGGACCTCGAATGAACTGAAGCCGGACATCCCGGCAATCTGGTATGCGCGCTGCAACCGAGCCGATTCCGAGGGCTACGTTTGGGATGCCTCATTCTTCAAGCTGCGCAGCGCGTCAGCGAGTATCCCGATGAACTTCCTGTTCCCGGAACGGTTCAACACTTCGACGCTGACGATCGCGCTCAACAACTCATACCTCTGGATGAAGGAGATGCCCTTCATGGATCCAGAGACAAGCGCGGACCCAGGTGGTGGCCCGCAACAAGCATTCAATTTCGAGGAGACGGTGCCCCCACCGATCTCGTTCCGTATTTCCCTCCGGGTCACGTTCTGAGGAGAGCGACAATGAAAGCGAAAATGATGAATAAGAGATTCGCGATGGGCGTCGCTCTCACGGCTCTAGTGGCATTCACTGGAGCGTGCGATGTGGTGAACCCTGGACCGATCCAAGACAAGTTCCTCGTCGAGGAAGAGTCACGTGAGGGACTAGTGAACGGCTCACAGCGCCAGCTGGTCGTGGCACTCGCGGGACCCAGTGCAATCGCGCGATCGGGCGCGCTCGTAGCCCGTGAGCTGATGCCGGGCGGCCAGATTGGATCACACGGCCACAGCCCGACACAGCAGGCCGGTCATCTCGATCCAGGTACAGGAAGCGTGTTCTCGACGCTTCAGACGGCACGCTTCATCGGCGAGAAAGCAATCGATCTCTTCGCGGAAGCGGGGGGGGTCAGTGGCGATCTCGTCGCGCAAGCTAACATCTGGGCGGGATACTCGAACCGCGTCCTCGGCGAGCACTGGTGTCAGGGTGTAATCGACGGCGGTCCGGCGTTTGACGCGACCGAGTACCTAACCCGAGCTGAGGGTCAGTTCTCAACCGCAATGAGCAGTGCGGCCGATGGCACCCTCAAGATGGCCGCGCAGGCTGGCCGGGCACAGGTTCGTGCCTACCTCGCGACATACGGGAAAGCGACCTGGGCCAACGCAGCTTCAGACGCAGCTTCAGTGCCCACCAGCTTCGTGTTCAATGCGGTTACAGATGGGGACAACTCAAGCACGCGTAACTCGCTGTACTATGCGATGGCAGGCATTCCGTACGGGTCCTACTCGTTGTGGGGCACGTACTACGGCAACCAGCCGGATCTCACTCAGGCCCAACCGCACACCGAGACCGGGGGCTTCGGCTTCCCACTCGCGGGCACTGGTTACTACGAGACCTCGGGAGATCCCCGCATTGCCTGGAAGGCGGACCACCTCCCGTGGGCGGCTGGCTCACTCGACGGGTACGGTCAGGTTTACCGTCAGATCCAGACTAAGTACGCGGGTGTAAGCTCTCCCGTCCGCCTCGCCGGTGGAGGTGAGATGCGCCTCATCGAGGCCGAGGCTAAGCTCGCCGGCGGTGATTGGTCGGGCGCTATGACGATTATCAACGCCCTCAGGGCGACCTACACCACGGACGCCACGACACACGTGGCGGCTGGTCAGCCAGTTGCCGCGGTGACCGCGGCGGATGCGACAGAAGCTTGGACGCGTCTCAAGCGTGAGCGCGCGATCGAGCTCTTCTACGAAGCCCGCACCATGCCCGACCACAAACGCTGGGCCCAGAACAGCACTCCTGGTGACCTAGAGCTACCGAACTTCGAGGCGCTCTCCGCACTCTTCAGCACGTGGCCGCGCGGCCTGGATGCAGCACAATCCGGCATTAGCGGGTACACCGGGCGTCAGCTCTGCTACGATATCCCGAACAGCGAGCGGTCCTTGAACACGAACCTCGAAGAGGTCGGTTGATCGATTAGGTGGTTGAAGGAAAGTATGTAGCATCGCCGCCCCCTGCTCTCCGGCAGGGGGCGGTTTCCTTTGCTCTTTGGAGTCGCGGTGAACAAGGACCAACTCGATCGTGCAGCACCCTCACAGTGGACTTCGATCTGGATACTCGCAGCGGTTGTTTTAGTCACCGCGGGATGCCTCGACAACAGCATCACAGGCGTGAGGCCGCTCACGCTGAGGCTCACCGTCGAGCCGGCGACGGCTACCGTAGGGGACTCGATAACCTTTCGGTATGCCGCCACGGGTACTGATCTATCAGCAATCGTGATGGACTATGGAGATGGAGAAACCGGCTCGGTCCCGTCGCTCGGCGCCGGGGCCGTGGATATGACCGGTTTGCTGAAACACGCATATGCCGCGGCCGGGTCGTATGTCGCAACGGGTACGGCATACGACAACACAGGGTCAGTCACCCAGGAAGT
>CAUZVZ010000227.1:0-2951 GCA_963583605.1 Gemmatimonadales bacterium UBA6960 | reverse complement strand
GTAACGGTCACCTACCCACCCTGCCCCCCCGACCTACAACATGAGAACCAGCTGATGAAGAAAACCTTGCTGTTCGCCCTCGCATTTTCCTTCACCGCTGCCGCCCTCACCGCCCAGACCCAGCTCCGGCTCGACGTCATCCCCGTCCAAGGCAACGTCTACATGCTCCAGACGGCCACGGCGGGCGGGAACGTCGGGGTGCTGCCTGGGCCCGATGGAGTCCTGGTGGTCGACAACCAGGTGCCGAACCTCAGCGAGAGCGTAGTCCGGGGGGTGCGGAGCATCACCGACGAGCCGATCCGCTTCGTGGTCAATACGCACGTGCACGTGGATCATATCGGCGGGAACCAACTGATGGCCGGCATGGGCGTGACGATCATCGCGCAAGAGAACGTTCACCAGCGGATGCTCCGCGAGCTCCGCATCCCCCGCGGGGGTGGGCGCTTCATGCCGCAGCCGCCTGAGAGCGCCCGGCCCGTCATGACATTCGACAGGAGGGCTATCTTCAGAATGAACGGCGAGGAGGTGCAGGTCTTCCACGTCCCGCCCGCCCACACCGACGGCGATAGCTTCATCTACTTCGTCGATTCGGACGTCCTCCATACGGGCGACGTCTTCCGGACCAACATGTACCCGATCGTCGACGTGTATAACGGCGGCACGGTTGCCGGCATGATCAGGGCGATGCAGATCGCCGTGGACCTGGTGGGACCGGATACGAAGGTGATTCCCGGCCACGGTTTCGGCTTCACGGATCGGGACGGGCTCGTCGAGGTGCTGGACATGCTCACGGACGTTCGGGACACGATCCGAGAGATGGTTGCCGAGGGCCTGCGGCTCGAGGAGGTACTGGAAGCCGGGCCCACGGCCCCCTATGACGCGCGGTGGCGGGGGTCCGAGTCGTGGACCGAACAGGACCTGATCCCGATCATCTACAGCGAGGTCGGCGGTGCGGCGCCGACCACCAGGAACTGAACGAACGGCTCTTTGAGAATACGCTTCATTCGGTCGTTATGACGGATAGGAAGTCCAAAAGGACTACCGTGGCTGGAGCCGGTGCTCCAAGACCATCGCCTCGGTAAGCCGATCATGGACGTCGACCTCCAACTCGCAGAGGATCATGAGCCAATCTCAACATGGGGCTCTGCTTCCGTGTCTTTAAGAACAACCGGGATCCGGAAAGGTTCTCGGGTTGTTTCATGAAAGAACAGGAGCTTCATCGATGAAGATGCGAAACCTTTCAATCACTCTTCTTCTCTCGGCGGCCTTAGCATCACCAGTCGCTGCGCAAGATCTCACGGGCACCTGGGAGATTTCCACTCAGGGAGGTCGCGGAGGCCCACAAACCAGCACGCTCGTGCTCGCGCAGGATGGTGAGACCCTCACCGGAACCATGACGGTCAGCTTAGGCGGGCGAGGGGGCCGGGGTGGTGGTCCCCAGGAGCTCGAGGTTTCCAACGGGACCGTGGACGGCAACTCGTTCAGCTTCATAGTCACGCTGAGCTTTCAAGGCAACTCCTTCGACCTGAACTACTCGGGAACCGTCGACGGAGACGAGATGTCCGGGACTCGTGAGGGTCCTCGTGGGGGCGGTCAGCCATTTACAGGGGAAAAGCAGGGCTGACAGGCTCGCAAGCCACGCTTGCGGTCACCAAATTAGCCGCGCATTAGAATCCCGGAGACGTTAGGCGGCGTTTCAAACTTCCGGCGAGTATCACCTTACTTGGAGCACTCGATCATGTCAGATACCGTTTCCTGGAATGTCCACATGTCAGTCCGCGAAGGACAACTCAATGACGCGCGTGAATTAATGACCGAGATGGTAGAGTCCACCCGCGGTGAGGCAGGGACACTGGGCTACGAGTGGTTCCTGGGTGCGGGTGGGACCGTGTGCCATCTCAACGAGCGGTATGCCGACTCCGATGCGGCGATGGTTCACCTTGGCACCTTCGGCACCAAGTTCGTCGAGCGCTTCCTTGAGTGCTTCGAGCCGACCGGTCTCCATGTGTATGGCGAACCAAGCGACGAGGTGCGAGCAGTCCTCGACAATTTTGGCGCGGTGTACCTCGGGACCTTCGGTGGCTTCAGCCGCTAGAGGACAGGTAAACGTGGCTCAGTTACTGGGGTTTTACAGGGAAAAATCTAGGAACTAAAGGGATTTAGGCGGTAGCCAATTCGGTTACATGCGATAGTTCAGATAGAAATTTGTAAGTCCTTTATTTACAATTTACATCCCAGATTCAGAGGTTGCTCCGATTGCAGCTAGTCCCGCGCGCACTGCTTGAGCATCCTCCGAACCCCGCGCACCGCTGGCAGCCATAGCACCTACAAATTCACCATCCACAAATATTGGAAGCCCGCCTTCATAGTGGATGCCCCCGGGAATACTGTCGACTGTTCCAGCAGCGAGTGCTTCCCCGTAGGCTCCCGACGTTCCGCCGGTCGTTATGACCACGTGGACTTTTCTCATGACTACGTCAGTCGTCCTCGCGGAAGCTCCGTCCATTCTTCTCAGGTACAACGGGGCTCCCTCAGCATCGGCAACGAAGATCGTCAGGTTCCAGTCATTCGCCCGAGCCTCAGTCTCTGCGGCGTCAACTGCTGCTTGGGCCTGAGCCATTGTGAGCTGGGCCTCACCTTCCGGAGGCGCGCAACCGAAAAAAGCAGCAAGAGCAATGGCGAGTAGGGGCTTACGTATCATGTCTTTGGGCTCACGTGTTGGAGTAGTTGATTTTTTTGCAGAATGCCTGTCAGAGCGTCTGGCGTTTTACCGGGAAAAAGCTAGGAACTAAAGGGATTTATGAGGTAGTCAATTCGGCTACATACGATAGTTCGGGGCTTCCCTGGTGATGGTAACATCATGAGGGTGGGACTCTCTGAGACTTCCTGGTGTAACTCGGCTGAACTGAGCGCTAGAGCGAAGTTCATCAAGAGATGCAGCACCACAGTAG
>CAUZVZ010000226.1:0-2974 GCA_963583605.1 Gemmatimonadales bacterium UBA6960 | reverse complement strand
GGGCTGCATGCTGGCAAAACTCCTTGCCCTGGCCGCCGCCTTGGATCTACCGGCCTCGGTGGTGCTCGGCTACGCGGACGATGCGATAAACCAGTTGCTCGACATCGACACTCAAAAGGAGGCGTCCCTAGCCTTGGTGCCGCTCGGGCGCGGAGGTCCAGATCTGGTCACTCCTGCTCCCCGGATTAAGCCCCTCCGTCGCGAAACCGAGCCGCTATCCGAGCACGAGGTTGAATACCCCGAGATTCCCGCGGCTCACGCTTCCTCCTCCCTTGGGAACGGAACAGAGGCGGCGACGTGGCGCGGCGGGCTCAAGCGAAATGGAGAACCGGCCCCCACTGGCAAGCTCTTTCCCTTACAACCTGCCAATGACGGTGCCCTTTCCGGCGAACCGGTCGAGGCGGTGATACGCCAACGGGGTTCCACGCGCCGTTTCGCTGACCAGAGCATCTCTTTCTCCCAGCTCTCGACGATCATCAACCGGACGACCCGCGGCATTCCTGCTGACTACCTTGCTCCGCTCGGCGCCCGCCTCTGCGATGTCTATCTGATTGTCCACGCTGTTGAAGGGCTCCCATCGGGGACCTATAGGTATCGGCCAGCGCACGGGGCCTTGGAGCTACTGCGCGAGGGTGAATTCCGGGAAGAAGCCAGAGCACTTTCAATGGGGCAGGAATTAGCGGCGGACGCCAGCGTCAATTTCTATTACTTGACCGACCTGCATCGCGTGGTGGACCAGTTCGGAGACCGGGGATACCGAGCGGCCCAGCTCGAAGGTGGGATCCTCGGCGGCAAGGTCTACCTGGCGGCATACGCCCTCGGGTGTGGGGCTACGGGGCTTACGTTCCTCGACGACGATGTGACTGACTTTTTCTCGCCCGACGCGGCCGGAAAGGCGGTTATGTTCCTCATCGCCGTGGGACGTCCCGCCCGTCGGACCAAAATGCCCGGGTGACGAGCGGGCTGAGCACCTGGCGTAAGTAAACAGCTCGACACAGACTGTATCAAAACGAACTCATAGCCATAGCCACGAAGACTCGACCCCAGTCCGTGTGGACTTGGCGTCGTTTTGCTGCCAGCCCGATCAGGGTGTATCAAATTTATGGGGTTTTGTTACCAGACCAATGGCGGGGTAGCTTGCTCAGTCCTCTGCTTGCTCCGCCACCGCCCCGCCCTTGTCGAGCTCATTCACCTTGGCGGCCATGATGAAGTCGTTCTCGTGCAGGCCACGAATTTTTCTAGTCTGGAACTCGATCCGGCAATAACCCCAGCCAAAGGTGATTTCGGGGTGGTGGAATTGGGACTCCGCCAGATCGCCGACCCTGGATGCGAAGGCCTGAGCCCTTGGAAAATCCTTGAATTTAAAGGTGCTGCTGATGCGGGTGGCGTCGTCGTTGAGTTCCCAGCCCTCGACACCGCTGATCAGGTCCCGCGCATAATCCCGGTCCAGGCGCGGCACGCCTCCCTTGCAGGGGACGCAGGTCTTGGCGGCGAGGAATGCTTGGTCGGTCATGCGCCAACGGTACACTCGGCCATGGGCCAGTAGCAACGCAAACTCAATCGCCCAGAGGCTGCCCGCCTGAGAACGTCGGCGCAATAATACCCCACTGAAGCTTCCGGTTTGTCCGGACGCGACGGATCAATAATGGACCGTCTATAGCCTTCGTCAAGATTATCATTTTTCAATCCCTCGGCTTAACATCCAATCGATGGTCACCGCGTCGGTACGCCCGGAGCTGAGGGACAAGCGGACCAAAGCCGCGCGAAAGCCAATTTCACCACCGGAATGTCGCTTGTCGGGGAAACAGCGGAAGAAATTCACGACGCACCGAATCGACGCGAATAGCCGAAATATGACACGGGCAGGTTATTAGCCGACGACAACTACTCTATTTAAGCTGTTCCCGGGCCAGCCGCGCGCCACTGACCATGGCCCTCAATTTGGCACGCGCCACATTCAGTGGTAGCGGCACCAATCCGCAATCCGGCGCCGCTAGGATTTGCTCCGCGGGCAAATGTTTCGCTGCCGCAAGAAGTTTCCCGGCGACATGTTCCGGTGTTTCCACTTCGTTGGTGCCATTATCGATGCAGCCGAACATGACCGTCTTTGACGGACAGAGACGAAGCAACTCCGGATCCAGGCGCGATGCCTCAAATTCGAGCGCCAATTGGTCAATCTTGGAACCTTCCAAGGCTTCTAGGATCACCGGATAACTATCCACGATAGGCCGTGGCACGCCTGGCATCGGATAGCTGTAGCAGATATGAGCGGCGGTCTTGGTGTTGGTGACACCTTCCAGACAACGGTCCAGGGCCACGATGCCCCACTCCTTGACCTTCTCGGGGTAGCGGCTGAACACGGGTTCGTCGAACTGGATCACGGCAGCACCCATGACATCGAGAGCACGAGCCTCCGCATTGAGCGCATCCGCCACATCCATGGCCATGGCGGCCTCGTCGCCATAATGTTCGTCAGCCGTTGAATCAACCACGGTCATCGGTCCAGGCATTGTGATCTTTACTGGGCGGTCCGTCTCTGCAAGCAGAAATTCCAGATCGTCCACGAGAAGGGGCTCGGTGCGTCGTACGGGACCGATACAGCGACCAACTTCCGCCAACCTGCGGCGATTACGGGTCCACTTCTTTGCCAGTACCTCATAGTCGAAGCCCTCGAGACGGGATGTAATATAGGTTAGGTAAGATCGTCGTCGCTGTTCCCCGTCACTGATGACATCGATCCCAGCGTTCTCCTGGTCGTGCAGCGTAACCCGGGTGGCATCGTCCATGGCGGCGGCGAGCAGGTCTCCCGTGAAATTCCAGTCCGCGCCTTTCCCATGCAACTGCTTGCCCTTTTCATTCAGGGGTACCTGTTCCATCAGCCAGGCTGGTTTCGGCATTGAACCCACGACCGTGGTTAGAAATGGCTTCGTCATAGATCCTGGTCCCTATCGGTAAGATATATGGATGGTTGCGT
>CAUZVZ010000225.1:0-2976 GCA_963583605.1 Gemmatimonadales bacterium UBA6960 | reverse complement strand
CCCTCAGTCAGCAAGGCCACCTTTCCGCCGAACTTTTCCATCACCGCATCTCGCTCAGAGGCGTCGATCTCCAGGGCGGCTTTACCGGCGATTTGCACGAGCGGCGGAGTGCAGGAGAGCGTCGTGTTGATCATCGTGGAGATGGACTCGGCGATGGTCGGTGAGGACACCGTAAACCCGAGCCGCCACCCGCTCATGCTGTAGGACTTGCTGAACGTGTAGGCTGCCACCCCTTGATCCAGCATGCCGGGCTGAGCCATCAAGGAATGGTGCCGACCCCTCCACACCATGTGGCAGTAGGGCTCATCACTGAAGACGGCGATCTGCTCGCCTCGAATCAGATCGGCGATGCGCCGAAGGTCCTCTTGGGTCGCCACGCCCCCCGTCGGGTTGTGCGGTGAGTTGAGGAAAATCGCCTTCGGCGAAGGATCCTCAGCCAGGAAGCGCTCGATATCGGCGATGTCCGGCCGAAAGTCGTTCGACTGTTTGAGAGGTGTGAACACCGACCGACCGCCACGTCGCTCGATGTTGGGCACATACGTCGGAAAATAAGGGCTGAAGACCAACACCCCATCCCCCGGATTCAGAAACGCCTCGCAGAAGAACTGCTCGAAGACCTTGGCACCCGGCGCCACGACCACATGGTCCCGCTCGGCGGGGATCCCGAATTCGTCGCGGAGGAGTCGAGCCGCCGCGTCACGGAATTCCGGCAGGCCGGGTGAGGGGCAATAGTGGGATTGGTTCTGTTCGATGGCTTCGATGCCGGCGTTCTTGGCCGAATCGGGCGTGTCGAACGGACTGTCTCCGATCTCCAGTTCGACTACGTCTTTACCTGCCGCCTGCAGGTGCTTGGCGGTCGCCAACACGGTGAAGGCGGTTTCGGGGGTCAGGGACTTCGCGAAGGTGCTGAGCTCAACGGTCACGGAATCTCAGTGCTTAGAAGGGTCATGTGCATCGGAAGGAATCCACCATCCGACGGGGGCCACAAGATGGGTCCGACTCAGACCGCGTCACAAGCTCCTCCACAAGGCGGTTGCCCCTCCCCGTTTCCTCGCTCCCCCACCGGACGTACTCTAAGCGTCGCCTCCACGACGGACAGAGGCGACACCTCTCCTCACGGAAGCCAGCGCGGTATGAACTTCGTCATGCCTTGGATTGGGCCCACCTCACCGGCGTAGATGTTGCCCTCAGCGTCCACTGTGACCCCTTCGCCCATCGAGCCGATGCCGCCCATCCCAGAGGCCCGCGCCGAGGGGTGCTCCGGGATGAAATACCAGACCTCTCCCGTACGGGCGCTACCCACCCGGAGTCCCTTCCTCCAACCCGGATTGTAGTTGTCGTCGGACTCGGAATCGATGGCGTAAAGCACATCGTTGTCGTCGATGAAGAGCCCACTGATCCGGCTGAACTGATACCAGGTGTCGAGGTGCGTCCCTTGCTGATCGAAGATCTGGATCCGCCGGTTGCCGCGGTCGGCCACGAATAGACGTCCCTGCGAGTCCATGGCGAGTGAATGAGGAGCACGGAACTCGCCATCCGCATAGCCAAACTGGCCGAAGCTCATGATGAAGGTCCCATCGGGAGCGAACTTCGAGATGCGACTCTTCGCATCGGGTGTGGTCGCATCCTGGAACTGGGCGCCATGCGTGTCGCCAACGAAGATGCTTCCGTCCGGCGCGACCAGGACGTCGTTCGGATCGGTGAAGTGCGTGGGCGGATCGCCAATCTCGCCGGGCGTGCCCAGGACCATGAGCACCTCGCCCTCAGGGCTGAACTTGATCACGGCGCTCCCCTTGTTCGCCGCGCTGGGGTTGGCCTCCAGCTCCCTGGCATTTGCGAGACGGGCATCGGCCACCCAGACGTTACCCTGTGCGTCTACGTCCATTCCGTGGGGCCAAATGATCTCCCCCGCTCCGAAGCTCTGGACCACGTTCCCGTCGGGATCCAGCTTGACGATGGGGTCCACGTCGGAGGTGGCGCACGAGTTGCTCCCGCACCGGTCGCCGGCCCAGACATGAATGCCGTCAATGTCGATGTTGACCGCGCTCACCGAACCCCAGGAGCGCCCGTCAGGGAGCGTCCCAAAGTCTCGCTGCGTTACATAGGGGTTGGGCAGAAGGTTGACCGGCACGACCGCGCGATGTTCGGGCGGGCCTGCTGAGCCGCGGGGCGGGCCCCCTCCCCGTCCGCCTCGCTGGGCCAAGGCATCTCCCGGGAGGAGTGCCAGGGTCGCGAGAACGAAGAGCGGGGTTCCTGAATCCCTGATACGTCTGCACAGCTTGGTCATCGAACACCTCAGTCGTGATACAAGGTTATCCCTGTGTGAAATCGGGGGAGCAATGTGAAACAGGATGAACACCTGTGCCAGGCCCGCCCCAATCCACCCTTGCGAAATGGCAGGCGCCCCCTCATGTCCTACCGATGCGCCTTCTTGTTTGTGATTGAGGGGGAAATGGTGGCGGACATGGCTGGTGTTAAGGCACGTGCGGGCAGGTGCCCTGGCTTCTATGACCCTGGGGGGGGGCTCTTGAGTCAGAACTGTTGCGCGGCGGAGGGTTGCCGCCAACCGACTGTCCGCATCTTTTCCCTTCATGAGCCATGCCACCGAAAGGATCTTCGGCGTCGTCCTGGCCGGGGGGAGAGCCGCCGGTTCGGCCAGGCGAAGGCGCTCGCGACACTCAGGGGCACTCCGATGGCGAGTTGGGGCGTACGGGCGCTTCGGGCGGCGGGCCTAGCCGTCGGCTTCGTATCGGACCAAGAGGGTGTGGAAGCCGCACTCGGTGTCCCTGTTCGCCCAGATCGCGAGGCCGGGCTCGGCCCGATCGGCGGGCTGTGGACCGCGCTCCAATGGGCTGAGGAGCCAGGAGACGACGGTGTGCTGCTTCTCAGATGCGACCTGCCCCTCATGAGCGAGGCCATGCTTCGGACCGTCCTCGGCTGGAGCGCCAGAGCCGCGGCGGTGGTTCCCATGGGCCC
>CAUZVZ010000224.1:0-3008 GCA_963583605.1 Gemmatimonadales bacterium UBA6960 | reverse complement strand
GAGCATGCGCGGCGAGTGCTTCAGTTCCACAACATCTTCTAGGCTCAGCTGGGCATCGCCATGAATCAGAGCGAGTGAAAGTTGGCTACGAAGGCGGAGCCTGGCTTCCGGCAGGTTGTGTGCGACTGTGTCGCGATCCAGGGACACATTCAGATTGATAAAGTCGGGTGTGTCATTGGCTTGCTGCACATAGCCACCCGGAGGGTTCACGTAGAGCGGCAGGCTCTCCCATGCGGCTACCTCGGTCCACATATCAGAGCGGGAGCGGGCGATCGCGGCGGAGTCCCCGGTAGGTTCGTGGGGCAGGCTTGGAATGCGGGCGTTGTAATAGAGCGCGATGTTTCCATGGGCATCGGCATACGTGAAGTTCGAGCTCGCATGAGCACGCATACGCATCACATCGAGCCACTCCTCGAGGGACTCCGCCGTCATCATCTTTACCAGCTGCTCTCCTCTGCGGTATTGCCCGTCCCGAGGATCGGTCAGCACGTAGGCGTACTCGTCGTTCTCGTGGACAACCGGACCCCAGGGGCTCCACCGCACGGTCTCGGACGTTTGACCCGTGCTTCCGTCCGGTTCTGTCCAGTCGACCGTAATTGTCGAGTCCTGGAGCGCGACAGCGTTACCATCCAGCAGAAGGTGTCCGTCCCTCGACTGATGTAGCTGGACAGCGTAGACCTGAGAGTAGCGTGGTGAATTGTTGGTGGTTGCCCACCCGAGGTGCCGATTGAAGCCACCGATGATCCCAAAGGCTCCGCCTATGCGGAAATCACCGTAGAACTCCATGTCGCCTCCGATCTGGACGTGTGCTTCGTAGTATCCCGCCTCCCACGAGAGGTGAGGATTACGCAGCAGAATCGCATCACCCGATGCCGTGCGTGTTCCGTCAAGCGCCCACGCGTTCGACCCATCCGCGGCGGGATCGAAAGTGGAGACTAGCTCCTCTGCGTGACCCCACGAGTCCGGGTACGCCGGCGCAGGAGTGTTTCTTTGCCCCATCCGCTCACCCTCCCGCCGAGTTTGGGCCCGTACAAACGCAGCAGCGTCAGCACGGCTCCACGTGTACACGTCGTTGGTCAACGCATCCACTCCGGTGAAGTTGGGAACCAACCATTCGGGGAAGGCGTCGGGGTTCTGACGAGCGTATTCGTTGACGCCTTCAGCGAACCCCTCATACACCGCCCGAGCACGCGGCTCGAGTGACGAGTATCTGGCCACCGCGACCGCATGCGCTTCCCGGCCCGCGAAATCCCCCCCGATCGAGTCCCGACCCGTGTAGCGTCCGTACTCACCTCGATGACGTACGATGCCGACAGCAACCTGGTCTCCGTAGTCCTCCGACTGAACCCATCCCATCGCAAACCCGAAGGCCTTCCAGTCCTCGGCGTATATGTGGGGGATTCCGTACTCGGTCCGGACGACCTCCACACGTGCGGACAAAACCTTCGCAGTATCTGCAGAAGAGGCTGGTGCCACCCCCGTTACGACTTGAGCCTCCATCGGGGCTGCCCAAGACGCCAGGAGCACAATTGCGACGGCGCTACCACCCCACGAGCGATTGGTCATTTCCTCTCCATCAATAAACACTTAAGCAGGATTCGTTTTTTTGCCCAATGAGTCCCGTATGTTCAACAGACCATACCTGAGTGTTACTCCCATCCTATCTGTTTAGAAGGAGAAAACTGAGGAAGTAAGCGGATCTAAAGAATAGGGGCGTAAGCTATTCATCGGATAAGCCTCGGAAGGGTCGAGCAGTCCTTACCTGCAGTCCCCCCCCCCAACACCCCTAAGGTACGAACTTTCTCAGTAGTGTGAGACTGAAGGCTAGCTGGCTTGTCTTAGCGGTTCACCCGTTGCCGATCGAGCAGATCAAGATCAAGCGTGAACGATACCGGTATCGAGACTGGCGTGAAGCAGAGCCGGTCGTCGCAAGCTTGGTAGTCGAGCGTACCACTCACGGTAAGCGCATCCAACTGGGATAGCGCCTCTTCAGTTTCTGGAGTCCCCGCCACGACCGCCTCCTGTAGCAGGGTGAAGGGCCTCTGATACACAGGGACCCGTTCGTCGAGAGGCTCGAAGTGGTAGATCTCTGATTCGGGGAATTCCACCGGCTCGAACCTGACGTGGGGCATGGGATTCAGGTTGAGAGCAATCACCTTGTACCCCAGCTCCTCTGCGCCCGGCGCATAGACATGGATTTTGGGGTTGGGATCGACCTGAACAGCAATCGAGAATCGGGTGCCTACTGTGACGCTGGAGTTACTCGGGTAGGCTGTAAATTTTAGATGCTCAGTCACTCCCTCGACGGCTGCGATCGGTGACAGACCAGTGCCAAGCTTCAGCATGACGTTGGCCGTGGTGTTCCGTTCCCTGTAAAACTCCTCGAAGAACCGCGACGTCACACGTCCTCTGCTATCTACCATGAACGTGCCCGGGTACGGTGTACCGACCGTCATCTCGCTGGCTCCGAATACAGAAACGTACTTCGCGACGTCAGCCACAACTTCTGGATCATCCCCATTCGGACCCAGTCCTTCGGCCGCCACCGTGTTCAGGATACCGAACTCGGTGATGACCTCCGAATCGTCGTCAGACAGCAATGGGAATGTGATACCACGACGTTGGCTAAAGTCAGCGAGCACTTCCTCGGAGTCGTAGCTGATCGCGGCCACACCCAGCCCCTGGGCTTCTAGCTCTTCCAGTCGGTCTTGCAACTCCACGAGTTGCGCTTTGCAGTAAGGTCACCAATCAGCCGATCGGTGAAAAAGCAGCATCGCCCCCTTTGGCCCCACAATCGATTCAAGAGTGCGCATTTGCCCATTTTGGTCAGGCAGACTGAACTCTGGTACCTGTTCACCCACCTGCGGACCAAGAAACGCGACATCGATCGGGGTTCGAGACTGTAGCAAGAACGATCCAACACCAAACAATATGACCGCTAACGCGATTCCCAGGGCGGCTCGTCTACCTTGTTGGCTCATGATGACCGCATCCTATCATCACCCGCT
>CAUZVZ010000223.1:0-3043 GCA_963583605.1 Gemmatimonadales bacterium UBA6960 | reverse complement strand
GAGAGTAACACCCCGTACCCACTCCTTCTTCCCAAAGAACGCGTACAATACCAAAGCCAGGAGAAGAATGAGGCGAATGACAGGGGCCCACTGGGTCTCAAGCAACAACCGAGACAGGGCCGTCTCCTCCTCGAAATCCTCGAAACTAGAAAAGTCCAATGCGGGGACGTCCTGGAGCGCCGGCAAGCCGGTGGACGCACCCTCGGGTGGACGGTCCGACGTCAAATCGAGGGCGCCTTCCAGTAGGATCAACTCACCCGGCTGGGACGACGCTTCGGTGGGCTCTGCGGTAGCTCGTTCTTCGGCGGACCGCTCCACCGCAGTCGACTCTGTGGCTACCGATTCCGTGGAGGCGGACACTGTCGCGGTGGCCGGCTCGGGGACGGAGGCCGATCCGCCTCCCGAGACAGCAGCGTCCGCAACGGCCAATTCCGAATCGGCCGGCGCACCAGCGGTCGACTCCGCAGCAGCCAGCCTCACCGCGGCGCGCTCGCGCACGGACGTCAGCACTTCCCGCGGAATGGCATAATCCGCCGTGAACGGGCCGCCCGTTCCATCCTGGTAGACGACCGTGAAGGGCTGTTCGAGATCGACTGCGCTGTCCATCCGCATGATCAGCGTGTATACGACCTGCTCGGCAGCCTTCCCCTCCCATGGTGTTCCCAGGAAAGTCACCTGCCTACTCGGGACGGGATAGACCTCCTCCGCCTGGCGGACCGAGAGCCCGTTGCTGCGAAATCCGGCGACCGCGCTACCGTCGATGCCGACGAACATCGTGTGACGGTCGTCGATCAGTCCTGACACACGCGAGGCCACGTCCTGGTACCTCACCACGCCCATCAGAAGGCCTCCGAGCGCCTCGTCACCCATATACGCGAAGGACAGTTCCAAGCCCACCGCGTTGGCCCTCTCGATACCCATGGTTCGGACATAGCCGGTGGAGATCATCTGCATCCACGTGAGATCCTCGAGCGTCGCATCCGTCGGGGGTGCGTAGGACTCGTTCTCCTGCAGGTAGGCGAGCGCCACTCGCCGGGCGGAGTTACGAACCCCGCGGAACATGGCTCGAGCGGAAATCGATGCACCGCTGACACCGTGCAAATCCCTCCCGAGTTGGAACTGCTCGGTAATGTGTTTGCCGAGAATTTGCTCCTCGAGGCCAGCACCCCTCAGAAAGTCGCCACGGGAACTGCTGAGCGATTCGCGGTAGTCGACGATGGACATGCCCGTGATCTCACCCAGCAGATCCATCCCCACCAGCACATCGATCCGGCCGCTGTAGCCGTACTCGGCGGGCGGCACATTCGACGTGAGGTACACGTAGCCGACTACGCTCCGAGGCGACCCATCCAGGAGGGGGCCGAACGCGGTGTATACGGGCGGGAGACCCCTCTTCACGGAGAAGCTGTCGGCTGCGGGCATCACCGACTGGATCATCTCGTCGTCGACCGGAGTCCGGTATGGGGATTGGGCAGCCGACGGCGAGGCGATCAGAGACCCGAGCGCCGACAGACCCACCCACCAGACCGCACGTGAAACTCTCATTTCACATCCCCAGCGCTTCCTTGGCCAAATTTCAACCATCGTGCTCCAGTGCAGGCCCGGAGAATTTCGCGGACGGAGTGATGTCTAGGGCTCCGGCTACGGGTAGTCAATAAGACGGAGAAACGGAGGAGATCCGCCTCCGGTAACACTAGCGCCGCAGATCACGACCGGTTTTTACACACGACAGCCGGCCCGTTGGTTCCTCTTCTCGAAATCTAGGGGAATCGATCGGCCCCGGGGGATAAAAATTCCGTCGCGTCCCGGCTGGCCGACCAAGTGCCCTCCGCCATACCGCCGAAATCAGCGATCCCGGACATGGACCCGTCCGTCACCGTGCCTGCAAGGACAACGTCGAGGGGGGTGCCCTGAAAATCCAAATCCCATGACCAGCGGACATCCGATCCATCGACGACGCCGGCCATTACAAGAGCGGCGAATTCTCCACGTCCGGCGAGCGTCAGCGCATCACCGTCCTGCGCAATCGCCACGGGTAAGTCGAAGTCCCCCTCAGGGCTGCTGATGGACAAGATCCAGTCTCCCGCCAAGGGGGTCTGGGCAACACCCTCCGTCGTGGTCGACATCAACAATGCGACCGCCGCCATACCTAAACCAAAAGCTCTCATGGTGTCTTCCGATGTCCGCCTATGTCTGTCCATATCTCCAGAAGTCTCCAGGTGTCTTCGTATACCCTTCGATCCTCCGACCACTACATCATGCTTGCGAAAACCGATGCCATCTCCGTTTCGGCACAACCTTGGAGGAGCTCCCGGACGTAACCACCTACCTCAATTATGATTTCGTGTGCTGCTATCGCTTCCTCACACCCGTCTTGCCCAACGAAGCACTCCCACCACCGGTCGGACTCCCGCAAGCCCTCAGCGACTTGAAGGCAGATCGCAGCGGAAGGGACTTCCACACAGCCCTCGTATTGCACGGCGTCACCAAGCGCCGAGACCCGCGCCGCACAGTCCGGCTCCTCGAGAAAAGTGCCTTCTGTCAACTGCAGCTGAGACATTTCCGAAATCATGATGAAACCCGTTCCCAGTTGTGCATTGGAGCCGACCTCCGCCGGGGCGGCGGCCCCGACGCTCTCAGCGGGCGAACTCGAGGGCTCTCCTGACGGCTCGGAGCCCCCGCATGCGGGGGCACTCACCACCATGCCTATCAGAAGCGCGGCGCTCAAACCACCTCGTCTGAAGAAAAGGGCTCCGTACGGTTCTGCGGGGAGTGCGGTCATTGTCTATTACCTCTGAGAGGAAAGCGGGCTGGTCGAAGTTTCACGTTGACAACCCCGAAAGTTCCTCTCAAAATGCCGGGTTGTCCAGGCGCTCGAGCCTGCCCGCCCAACTGACACGCCCAGGGGGTGTCCCATGTTACGGAAGTCAGCACTGCTCGCTATTGGTCTATCTGTTGTTATGGCCATCTCGGTGAACGCTCAAACCCCGAATGCACCACGGATCTCCTATGAGTCGGTACCCGACTTCATGAAGATGCCCGA
>CAUZVZ010000222.1:0-3050 GCA_963583605.1 Gemmatimonadales bacterium UBA6960 | reverse complement strand
CCGGAAGCCACGGGACGCCAGCACCTCTGCAGCCTCGGAGACAGCGCCCACCATCGTTCCGGTGGCGAGGAAGGCGATGTCGGAGCCCCGCCGAAGGATTTCCCACGTTCCATACTTGATGTCCGGGATTTCGCTCACGTGAGGGACGGCCTCAGGCACCGCGTCTCTAGGCCAGCGTACGGAGAACGGGCCTGATTCGTGTTGGATGCCCAGGCGTACGAGCGCCATCATCTCGGCGCCGTCTTTGGGAGCGGTCACCGTCATGCCGGGAACGAGCAGCATGTAAGGAATGTCGAACGACCCGTGGTGCGTGGGACCATCGGGGCCCGCGAGTCCGGCCCGATCCATACAGAAGACGACCGGCAGGTCCTGGAGCGCGACGTCGTGGACGATGCTGTCGAAGGCCCTCTGCAGGAACGTGGAGTAGATGCAGACCACGGGCCGGACCCCTCCGACCGCCGCCATTCCGGCAGCCGCCGTGACGCCGTGGCCCTCCGCGATACCCACGTCGAAGTACCGGTCGGGGAAGGCCTCACCAAAGATGTCGGTACTGGTTCCGTCCGGCATTCCCGCGGTGATGGCGACGATCCGGGAATCGAGCTCGCCCAACTGCGTGAGTCCGTGGCCGAAAGCCTTTTGGTACCGAGGCAGGCCGCCACTCTCCTTCTTGGCCTCCCCACTGATCTTGTCGAATGGCGAAGCCGCGTGCCACTTGTACGCATTCTCCTCCGCCAGGGGAAAGCCTTTGCCCTTCTGCGTGATCACGTGGACCAGAATCGGGCCATCGAGGCAGCGGACCCTGGCAAGGGTTTCGACCAGCGAGTCGAGATCGTGGCCGTCGACCGGACCGATGTATCGGAAGCCGAGTTCCTCGAAGAGCATCCCGGGAACGAAAAGGCTCTTCACGCTCTCTTCCGTGCGGCTCGCGACCCGTCTCACGATGCCCTTCGCACCGCCCGGCCCCATCGAGAGCAGATCCTTCACCTCATCTCGAATGCGGTTGTAGACCGGATTCGTCATCACGCCAGTCAAGTACTTGTTCATCGCCCCCACGTTGGGCGCGATCGAATGGTCGTTGTCGTTCAGGACGACGATGAGGTTGCGGTCCGTGTGTCCCGCATTGTTGAGCGCCTCGAAGGCCAAGCCGCACCCCATGGCTCCGTCTCCGATGATGGCCACCACACTGAAGTCGTCGCCATTCAGATCGCGGGCGATCGCCGTGCCAAGCGCCGCTGAAATGGAAGTAGCCGCGTGGCCGGCCCCAAAGTGATCGTACTCCGACTCGTCACGACGGAGGAATGGCGCCAGCCCGCCCTTCGTGCGGATGGTCGGAAGTCGTTCGTTTCTGCCGGTGAGGATCTTGTGGATGTAGCCCTGGTGGCCGGTGTCCCAGATGAGCTTGTCCCGCGGCGTTTCGAATACGCGATGGAGCGCCACGGTGAGCTCTGCCACTCCGAGACTCGCGCCGAAGTGGCCGCCCACCTTGGAAATCACATCTACGTGGCGTTCCCGGGCCTCCACGACCAACTCGTGTAGCTCTTCCTGAGAGAGCGCTCGGATGTCTTCGGGTCCGCTTATTTGGTCCAAAATCGACACGGGCCGACTCCTAACTTCGGTATTGACCAGACCATAACATAGTCTACTTCTTGCGCTTCACTACATAGGAGGCGAGCGCAATCAACGCCGGTGCGTCGACCCCCGTGCCTCGAAGCGCCGCTGCCGCCTCTTCTGCGTATTCCCGGGCTCTGGCGATCGCCTCGTCCAGGCCGAACAACGACACGTAGGTGCTCTTGTCGAGCAGACCGTCGCTGGGGTGCTTTCCCAGATCGGCCGCGATCTCGGTCGCGTCCAGAATGTCGTCGGTCACTTGAAATGCAAGTCCGATGCCACGGCCGAAGCTCTCGAGCCCGGCGAGCGTCGTGTCGGACGCGGCGGCGGCGATGCCACCGATCACCAAGGAGGCGGTAAGCAACGCCCCCGTCTTCATGCTGTGAAGACGATTCAATGCGTTCGAGTCGAGATACTTCCGCTCGCCCAGCAAATCGAGCGCCTGCCCACCGACCATCCCGCCGGCGCCCGCAGCCCTATTCAACTGGCTGACGATCTTCCGAGAGCGTGCGTCGTCCGCACCCAGAGCATCCGACGCGCGAAGGGCCCAGAGAGAGGCTGCCGGGATCAGCGCCAGTCCGGCTCGAGCGGTGGCCGCCTCTCCGAAGAGCGTGTGGGGGGTCGGCTGGCCTCTTCGAAGAGCGGCATCGTCCATACACGGGAGGTCGTCATGCATGAGGGAATACGCGTGGATCAACTCGATCGCGGCGCTGAGATCGTATACTGCGGGCACGGTCGCTCCACCGCATGCCCGGTACGCGACCACGCACAGTATGGGGCGAAAACGTTTTCCCCCGCTCAGCACCGCGTGCCGGGCCGGTTGGAGCAATTCATCGGGGAGCTCCTCCCCCAGCCATTCGCACGCGCGTTGGAGTGCCCGCTCCACCTCCGCCCTTTCGTCGCGGAGAAGCGCTTCGAGGTCGAAGGCGGGAGGCTCAGGCGTCACTCCGGATCTTCCTCCAGCGGCCGGATTGCGGGATCCCCCTCAGGTCCCAGAAGCTCTTCCACCTTGAGCTCAGCGACACGGAGCGTCGCTTCGGCCCCGCGCACATGTTCGACGCCCTCCTCGAACAACTCGAGGGCTCCTTCCATGTCGAGGTCGGCGGCCTCGAGGGATCGCAGGATCTCTTCGAGACGTTTCAGCCGCTCCTCCAGGGATGGAGCGTCATCGCCCCCGGCTTTTTTCCCGGCATCGCCCCCGGCATCGACAGCGTCGTTCTCTCTGGAATCGGTCATGGCATCCCCCGAGGCGTCAGGCGCCTTATCCTTCTTCGTGGCCACGCTCCACCTCTGCGATCACGATCCACCCTGCACTTCGCACGGCACGGATCCATCCGAGACGCGGAGGTCGAACCGGTCGCCCTCGCCGAAGGCCCCGACGGTCCGAAGAATTCTCCCGTCGGCGCCCTGAGGGAGGGCATACCCACGTCGCAGCGTCGCCA
>CAUZVZ010000221.1:0-3053 GCA_963583605.1 Gemmatimonadales bacterium UBA6960 | reverse complement strand
ACATCCGCATCCTCTCGATCCTTGCCTCTCTCATCGCCCATGTCGTGCGCCTCGGCCAGTTCGCCGAGGAAGAGAAGGCGCTCATGGATGAGAACGAGCGTCTGCGGAGTGAACTCGCCGACCGTTACCGGCCGTCCAACATCGTCGGCAATTCCCGTGAAATGGAGCCGGTGTACGAGATGATCGGCCAGGTCGCCCAGAGTCTTGCCACTGTGCTGATCCGGGGCGAAAGTGGCACCGGAAAGGAGCTCATCGCTCAGGCGGTGCACTATGGGAGTCGACGGTCGGAGGGCCCCTTCGTGCGGGTCAACTGCGCTGCGCTTCCCGAGAGCCTCATCGAGAGCGAACTCTTCGGACACGAAAAGGGCGCCTTCAGCGGCGCCGTTCGGCAGCGAGAGGGGCGGTTCGAGCGTGCTTCGGGAGGCACGATCTTCCTCGATGAAATCGGAGAGCTCACGCCGGCCATCCAGCTCAGCCTTCTCCGGGTCCTACAGGAGCGCGAGTTCGAGCGGGTCGGCGGCATCAAGGTTTTGAAAGCCGACGTCCGGGTCGTCACCGCGACGAACCGCCCCCTCGAGCTTGATATGGCAGATGGTCGCTTCCGGGAGGATCTCTACTATCGCCTCAATGTGTTCCCGATTCATGTCCCGCCGCTGCGGGATCGCAGAACCGACATCATCCTCTTGGCAGATCATTTCATCGCGAAGTACAGGAAGAGGCATGAGCGGTCCATCGTGCGGCTGTCGACACCCGCGATCGATCTGTTGATGGCTTATCATTGGCCGGGGAATGTCCGGGAGCTGGAGAACGCCATCGAGCGGGCGGTATTGCTCGCCGACGGAAAGGTGATCCACGCTCGGTTGCTGCCACCCAGCCTTCAGATGGCCAAGGTCGGTGAGGGGCGATCCGGACCCCTCAACGTCCAGTTGGATGTGCTGGAGAAAGAACTGATCATCGATGTCCTCAAGATGAAAAAGGGCAACCGCGCCGCCGCCGCCCGGCAGCTGGGCATTTCAGAGCGGATCATGGGTCTCCGTGTCGAGAAATACGGATTGACCTGACCCCTTTCCTCCGGACCTACATTATTGTGGGTTAGACTTCTGGTCCTACCGCAGCGTAGGATTTTCCCTCCGTTCGAATGTTCCTCCGAAGGCCCCCCAATAGGAATAACCCTTATAGATAAAGGGGTTTGTCCGATCCCGGGTTTGTGGCACACGCTTTGCCAGATGCATTACCTATGAGCGTGTCTCAACGCATGCAATCGTTCACGGGACCGGATGGAGAAACCACCCATGCAGCTTTCACGTAAATCACTACTCATTCTACCTCTGCTTCTGGCAGCGGTAGCGCCCGCACCGGCCGCGGCTCAAACCGCAGCGGACGCGATTTTCACGGTCAACAATGTGTGGATGATGGTTGCCACGTTCTTGGTATTCATCATGCACATGGGGTTTTCGACTCTGGAGATCGGGCTGACGCAGTCCAAGAACACGGTGAACATTCTTTTCAAGAATGTGAGCATCATCGCGATCGGATTGCTCACTTACGCCATCGTGGGCTTCAACCTGATGTACCCTGGAGAGTTCTCGATCGGGTCCTTCTTCGGGTTCGCCGGCTTCGGCATCGGGACGGATGCCGCCGGTCTCACGTCCGAGTACAGTGAGGGTTACACGTACTGGACGGACTTCCTTTTCCAGGGGATGTTCGCGGCTACAGCGGCCACGATCGTCTCTGGGGCTGTGGCTGAGCGTATCAAGCTCGCCTCATTCCTGGTCTTTGCCACCCTTTATGTAGGGCTGATATACCCGTTCGTCGGCTCCTGGAAGTGGGGGGGTGGATGGCTCGACGAGATGGGCTTCTACGACTTCGCCGGGTCGACGCTGGTGCACTCGGTCGGGGGATGGGCTGCACTGGTCGGCGTGTTCCTTCTTGGACCCCGCCTCGGGAAGTACGTGAACGATCAAATTCACCCGATCCCGGGCCACAACATCCCCCTGGCCGCCATCGGGATGTTCATGCTCTGGCTGGGCTGGTTCGGCTTCAACGGCGGGTCCGTGCTCAGCGCCGATCCGGGGCTCGTATCCCTCGTCTTGGTGACGACCTGCCTTGCCGCCAGCGCGGGGATCGTTTCGGCCATGTTGACGACGTGGACCGTCCATAAGCATCCCGATGTGTCGATGGTGCTCAATGGGGCGCTGGCCGGCCTCGTGGGGATCACCGCGGGTGCGGACGTAGTCAGCGCTATGGATTCGGTGATCATTGGAGCGATTGCCGGTGTGCTGGTGGTTTTTTCGGTGGAGATTTTCGACCGCATCAAGATGGACGATCCGGTGGGAGCGATCTCGGTTCACTTGACGTGCGGAATCTGGGGAACGCTGGCTGTGGGCATTTTCAGCGCCGACCACTCATTCGTCACACAGCTCATCGGGGTCTTGGCATACGGGGCTACCTGCCTCACGGCCGCGACTATCATCTTCTCCCTGATCAAGGCGACGATGGGACTGCGCGTGTCCGCGGCAGACGAGCGCCAGGGGTTGGACTTGGCGGAGCACAATATGGAAGCGTATCCCGACTACCAGATCATGATCACTCGCTGACGGCCCCTGGCTTTAATAAGAACGGAGCAAATTGATGAAACTCGTAATCGCATACATACAGCCTCATGCCCTTCATGACGTGAAGACGGCGTTGACTGAGGTAGGTGTTGGGAGGATGTCGGTCGTCAACGCCCAGGGTGCTGGGCAGCAGGGCGGGTATACAGAGATCTACCGCGGCTCAGAGTTCGAGGTCCTTCTTCGGAAGAAGGTCCGTCTGGAGATAGCCGTGAACGACGACTTCCTGGAACGCACGCGTGAGGCGATCATCAAAGGCGCGCGGTCCGGAAACTTCGGAGACGGGGTGATCTTCGTTGTGGAACTGGCTGAGTGCTACCGGATCCGCACCGGGGAGTCGGGGAGCCCGGCAGTCGGATAGGATGGTCCCGGCGGGGACGGGACACAGGTCCCTCCCCGCCGGCGGCATGCGCGTCGCCGAGCACGACACAGAGCGGCACT
>CAUZVZ010000220.1:0-3096 GCA_963583605.1 Gemmatimonadales bacterium UBA6960 | reverse complement strand
TTCCGGTCATCGTGTCTCCATCGATCTCACCGTTGTAAGTGAGCTCGAACGTGCCACGCGGCGTCTCTGCCTCGACCGTGAACGTGATCTTGTTGCCGTCTAGCATGATGCTCTTCAGCTCCGTGCTCCCGCGCTCGGCCTCGAGCGTGCCCTGCAGCGTCTCACCCCGCACCGAGAGCATTAGCATCTGGGTACCACCACCGAACGCGCCGCCGCGGCCACCACCACCGCCCTGGGGGGCCTCCATAGTGAACTCCCAGGTTCCCGCCAAGTCACTAGCGTCCTGGGCCGCGCCCGGCTCGGCGAAGTACGCCACCGATAGAATGATCGCTCCGACTCCAAAGATGAGTCTCGTCATGGGATGTCCCTCGAAAATGAGCTTCCGTGCCACCCACTGGTTTGATACCCGACTGATTTGATACCCGAAGGACACGCAACGTTAAATCTGCGTTGATGCCCTCCAGCGACTCGGTCTCCTGCTTAGTTGAGTTCCCTAGCCCCGAATACCCCTAGTCCCCTCCGTGGCACCCAGCCACACCCAGCTATCCACTGTTCTGCGCGTCCTGAGTTGCGGGCCTGAGTGGGGCGGGGCAGAATGAGGGCATGAAGTCTGCTTGCGCCTAACGCCCGCGCTCACGGATGTCGAACGCGGTCTAGGCGCGGGTTGAAACGGGCGGCTTCTTGGGGGGGCAACATTGGCACTACTCGGCAACATTCTGTGGTTTGTGTTTGGCGGTGGGATCGTCGCGGCCCTTTCGTGGTTGCTCACGGGACTCGTTTTGGCGATCACGGTCGTCGGCATTCCGTTCGCGGTTGCGGCGTTTCGGATTGCGGGGTTTGCGGCTTTCCCGTTCGGGCGGGAACTCGTTGATGCACGTGCGGTCGGAGAGGAGCGAATCCTTGGAACCGGGTTGAGCAATCTCCTCTGGATTGTTCTTGCCGGGATCTGGCTGACCATCGGACATGTGTTTTTGGGCGTGGGCTATTGCCTGACGATCATCGGCATCCCCTTTGGGCTGGCCCACTTCAAGCTCGCCAGTGTCTCGTTCGCGCCACTGGGGAAGCGAGTCGTTCCGACCCAGCGGGCGTCTTCAAGTAGTTCGCGAAGAAGCTCCCTCGGGTAACGCTGAACCACTAAACACTGTTCTGCGCGTCCTGAGTTGCGGGTCTGAGTGGGGCGGGGCAGAATTGGGGCATGACACGCTACCGCGAAGCTCCATACCTTATGAAACCTCAAGTCCTTGTGGTCGCGGCGGTGATTCAGCGAAAGAATTCGTATTTGATTTGCCAGAGGCCCCTCGACAAGCGGCACGGTGGGCTATGGGAGTTCCCAGGCGGAAAGCTCCTGGACGGTGAAACGCCGTTTGAGGGAGCGAGACGAGAGTTGGTAGAGGAGCTAGGGATCGACGTGCAAGAGGTTGGGGATCCCCTTCTGTCCCTTCATGATCCCGGCTCTGACTTCGTGATCATGTTTTGTCCGGTCGAGGCGGTCGGCGAGCCTACGGCCATCGAGCATCTCGACTTGCGTTGGGTGGAGGCTAGCAAGCTCTGGTCATTTAAGCTGGCTCCTAGCGACCGAAAGTTCGCTGAGACGCTCGGCGTTGAAGACGGAGGTTGACCAATGTTCGTGCGAGGAGAGGAGTACAGGAGGAAGCAACTGCACAAAAAATAAGGTTGTAGTTCGCCGGCTCCGTTCAAGGATCGCCAAGGCCATCCCTACCTAGAGGCTCACCATGTCTATCGGAGGGCGGATGAAGGACCAGACGACCCCGCCACGGTCGTCGCCCTTTGCCTTAACTGTCACCGGCGCGTGCACTCAGGTAAGGACGGTGATCAGTTCAACGGTGAGCTTGCCGAGAAGATAGCTCTCCTCTCTGATTGACCACCCCCTCCGTGGCACCCAGCCACACCTAGCTATACAACAGTGTTTTGCGCGTCCTGAGTTGCGGGCCTGAGTGGGGTAGGGGTAGGGGTAGGGCATGACACGCTACCGGCCCCGCGCCGTTCTACTGCTCTTTCTGCTGTTACACCTGACTGCCTGTCAGACGTGGCAACCCGTCTCGTTGAATGCTATCAGCCCGGCTCAGTTCATTGAAGAAGCGAAACCTGACCTCGCCCAACCCTCGCTCCGTGTCCCATCGCACTCGCCCTCCTACCACGTTTCCCGCTTCCATAGGGCGGTTGAATCGCCTATCCCTCTGTGATGGACTGGCAATACGGACCCTAGACGGCGAGTAACCGACGCGAGAAAACGCCCCGCCCCGCTATGAAGCGGAACGGGGCGGTCCCCGCTGCCCGGGAATTCGAAGGCGGCTAGCGGACTAGCTACCTGGCACGAAGGACAGTCCAGCTCGCCGCGTCTGATCGTGGCGTTCGATTCGCCACGCCGACGCACTCATAATCGCGGTCAAGCGAATCCATTCCTCCCTGTACGCAGCGCGCGCGACTTGCCGAGCTTCGGCGTTCGCACCTGAATCAACTGCCCTGCTCTCAGCCGAAACACGAAGCATGGCGGTCTGCGCCTCGGTACCCACATTGCCGGTCCACGCGGTCAGTATGAAGGCACTCCCCAGCCCAGCCTCGCGATCCAGCGCGGACCTTGCGGCCAATGCCTCTCTGAACGCAGTAGCCTGGTCCCACTTGAGGTTGTAGATGAACACCCGATTGTACGGGAGAGCCCGAATGTCGCTCACGGTAAAGTCGTCCGGCACCACGCTGAGCGCTGGTGCCGCGTTATACACGCTGACGTGCCGACTCCCCCATGCCGAGTTCCAGAGCGCGACCTGTGCCTCGCTGAAATCTTGGAAACTCACGCCCCTCGCTTGCTGAACCTCGACCATTGAGGTCAGTCCCTCGGGGAGTCCGGTAATGCGGTAGTGGACCGTAGCGTTCTCGGAATAGATCCCCCACCCGTATCCGTCAGATCCCGCGTACCGATCGACGAGCATCTCGAAATACTCCGTGAATACAGGCGAATTCACGGCCCGATACGTCTCGTAAAGTACCGCCGGGGCGCTTTCAAAGATCGGGGCCACGTCCTGCGCCGATGTTGTGGCGGGAAGGAGCAGGGTGGCCGCAACTAGCATACTTCTCAAG
>CAUZVZ010000219.1:0-3101 GCA_963583605.1 Gemmatimonadales bacterium UBA6960 | reverse complement strand
GGGATTCGCTGAGAGATAGTCCTTAACCACCGCAGGCAGGAGCTCTATTGAAAAGAGGAGGGATAGACCGTTCAAGGCTCCGACGTAGTAGGTCATGAGCTGGGGTGTGGGGGCCGAGTCCGGGTGACCAAGGCGGAACTTCTCGACGGGGGATAAGACCCAGTGCTCGATCAACTGGGCGGCGTCGTACAGCTCCTCCTGCTCAGTAACCATCGGATGATGGGCCAGCCGTCCCACCGTCTCCCAAAAGAGGGATCGCACCGGGTTGGGCATCTTCGGCAGAAGCAGGCTTTGCATGATCCGGTGATAGAGGTCGGGGTTCAGACCCCAATCGTCTCCGACGAATACTATGTCGTAACCTTCGTCTGCTAGCTTCTGGTCTCGTTCTGTCCGATACCCGTCCCCGGAAATAAGCCACGGGGCTTGAACGCTCAATGCGGAAGCGATTGCCTCAAGGACCTCTCTCCGAGGCTTCAACACCTCCCCTAGGCTATAGCTTCGGATTGTGCCGTAACTGGTTCCATACGGGTCCAGCTTCTGCTCTACGAAGTAGGCACGCACCCCCTCTTGGAGCTTGCGTGCTCCGATCCCCCTGGCGTTCATCGCGCTAGCCATGCGATCCGCGATTTGTAATGCCCTCTCGCGTCTTTCGCCCACGGTCAGATCCTGTTTGGAATGTTCTGCGATTGATGTGTCCGACTGTCGGGAACCGAGCGGAATCTAGCGTTGTCTCTCGGTTGACCAGAATCTATACTGTCTTAGTCTTTGGTCAACATAGGAGAGCGGCATGGTAGCATTACGACGTAGACCTGTGACCATTTCGTCCCGTGTCACGGCAGTGGAAAAATCCATCGTGCAAGCCGCAGCACTTTGCGGCGGAGTTCCCGTAAGCGAGTTCATCCATGTCACGGTGTTGCCCGAGGCCAAGCGGGTCGTGGGTAAGTCATTGCAAGACCCGCCAGAGGAGCAGAAGGCGAGTGGCTAAGGCTCTTCTCGACTGCCGCTGGACGATTCTGAGTATCTCTGAAGTGAAGCGCAGGACACGTTCACTGGCTCCACAGGTAGCCCGACGAGCTGGGCGGACATATCAAGCTCGTGAGGGGGCATGGAAGACAAAAGAAAGCAGGATGGACGAACGACGCTTCGTGAGATTTTCGCAGCGACCCGTGCTAACGCCGAGCTCCGCGAAGCTCCTCGTAGAGTGCTGGCTTCTTGCTAGCGAGGAGCTGGATGGGGTCCTGGTGGGCGACGTGGTGGCCGACCTGGCGTGGCGGCTGCACCGGACGCCAGGTGACGTTGCGTCGGCGCTGGAGGAGCTCGCAGGCAAGGGCTTCCTAGAGGTCGATTACGACGCCGGCGGTGAAGTGCTAGCACCACGCAAGCGTGATGCTCCCTCAGGTGCTCGCTCAGTAGAGGTTAGTAGAGAAGAGATTAAGAGAGTACGTGCGGTGCGGAGAAAATACTCGGAAGCATTCGAGGAAGTGTGGAAGATCCACGCGAGAGGCCCGAAGGCGAAAGCCGATGAAGAGTATTTGGCGGCGGTCGCCAACGGCGTCACGCACGATGAGCTCATCGAGAAGCTCTCTGGGTATGTGGCGGCCGAGCTGCGACCGGATGACAACCCGCCGTTCAAGGGCCAGCATCTCTTCCGGTGGCTTCGCCACGAGGGGTGGCAGGAGACGTTCGATCTCCAGACCACTGACGAGCTGCCTATCGCTTTCAACTGGTTCCCTTGGTTCCCTCCGGCACTGAAGGAACTGGAGGAAGACAAATGACCACGACAGCAGAGCTCACCAACCTGAACTCGCCGGCCTTCATGGCAGCGTTCGCCGAGGAGCAGCAGCTACCCACGGTGGCGATCCCCACAATGCTCCCGAGCTGGAGCAGACTCATGCGCGATGAGGGCGGTGGATCGGGTCTGGCCCCCGGACGGGTCTACGTGATCCGTGCCAACCCAGGCAAGCGGACCGAACATGTGGGCGTCGCATGACCACGGACGAGACCTCGAAGAGGATCGAAGACCTCGTTGATCGTATCCTCCGGGCACAGAGCCAAGGATGGACCGGCCACGGTGAAAGCACCAACGGGGTTCAGGGTCTGAGCCAGCCGGAGGGGAGAGCGAACAGCCAAGGGAAGAGTGGGGTCAGAAAACTTCGGAAGACTCGGGTGGAAACAACGAAGAACACAGCGATTGGAGAGCTTGTCCCCCAACCGCACGGTGGAGCCCTCAGAAGGGGCAACCCCGGCAACCGAGGCGGCGGGCGGCCTAGCCACGCGGTCAAGCAAGCCTTCTGTGGTGATCTGGAGTTAGCGCATCAGCGGATTCGCGCACTCCTCAAGGATCCGAGCCTACGACCTGTCGATCTCATAGACATCTTCGGCAAACTAATGACGCGGCTTTAGGACGATTGGCAACGATCGAGGTATGCATGTTGAGCCGATCTAGGAGCTTCTGGGATGCATGTGGGATGCAAACATCAATGTCTGCTATACAGGGCAATGACTTACGAGCCCAACCTCCTGCATGCCGAAGATTTGCGCTCTGCCGGTTGGGGGGTATGGCAGAAGTGAAGCGTCATCAGCAGCCTGACACCTAGCCACCCTGTCCCCCCGACCTAGAAGCCGGCAACTAGCCCCCCCTCCGTGGCACCCAGCCACACCTAGCTATCCACCGTTTTGCGCGTCCTGAGTTGCGGGCCTGAGTGGGGCGGGGCAGAATTAGGGCATGAAGAAACCCCTAAGTGATGACGCTGAGGATGTCGATCAGCGATGGACGAAGCTCTTCGAGTTCGATCTGCGGGGGACGTACTTGAAGGTTATCGGTGGCATGGGCCCTGAACCCGATATGTCCCTGATCCTCTACCTGCAAAGGAGAGGAGGAGCTGAGGATGGACGCTTTCTCTTTCTAGGATACTATCCGGGCTACGAGAAATCTGTCGCCGCAGGCCGCTGGTCGAGGGACGGGAAGACCGTTTACCTGGTAGGGCGGGGACACCTCAATACAGATATAATTCCCGGCCCAGCCGGAGGGCGCTTTGAGCGCGAGCTATTACTGGAAACAGTCGATTTCACGCCTCAATTGAGGGCCGCCGAGGAATTGA
>CAUZVZ010000218.1:0-3109 GCA_963583605.1 Gemmatimonadales bacterium UBA6960 | reverse complement strand
GGTTGACCGGGCCTCGACTCACTCGTCCTCAGCCGGCTCCGCCTCTTCCATCCCCTCACCCTCGTCACGCCCTTTCGCCTCGGCACCGCGCCTTGTTTTGCGTTCACCGCGGCTTTCGCTCCGTTCCGGGTCGCCCTCATGTCCTCGACCGCCTTCTCGAGTATCTCGTTCATGCGGGCAAGGTCCTCCGGTGCGGCCCCCCACTGGAAGGCTTGGTCGAACGTGAGTTGAGCGAGCTTCGAAAACGAGCGCGACAGTGCGCGCATGTCGCCACCGAAGAAACGGTCGGTGAAGTGCTCGATACGGTCGAAGACGTCGTCCACGACATCTTCGTTATCGCTGAGATACGCCGCGCCGTCCTCCGTAATGGAGTAGATCTTCTTTCCAGCCGCCTCCTCGACTGTCACGTAACCCTCGTCTTCCAGCATCTGAAGCGTGGGGTATACGGATCCCGGGCTCGGCCTGTAGTAGCCTTTGGATTCCTCCTCGAGAGCCTTCATCACCTCGTACCCGTGCATGGGGCGCTTCGAGATGAGTCTAAGAATCACGAACTTGAGGTCTCCCCGCTCGAATATTTTCCACTTCATGTTGCGCCGGCGGCCCCGGCGGCGGGGTCCGAAAACGAATGACTCGAAATCGAAACCGTGGTCGATCGCACAAAACATCCCGTCCCCTTTTCCCTCCTCCCTCCGTTCTCGCGGTGAAACAGTCGTACGGTGTGGCAGCGCCGCGGTTCGTAGATCAGTCGATATATCGGTATAATACCTGTAAAAAAAAGACGCCGGGTGGCTGAGTGGCCCCCGGCGCCCTTCACTGAGCCCTAATTGCCCGGATTCGCCCTAGGTCGGGCTGCCCGCGAACCCGCAGATCCTCGAGAGGGGCTGGAAGAACCCCCACGAGGCGCGGCGGATCGCTGAACCCCTCCTCCTGAGGAGCGCGGCCGGGCGACCCTGGCGGCGGGCGCTGGGCTACCCGACGATCCCGACGAGCGCGGCCTGACAGTTCTGCCAGTGCTCCCGTCACTATCCCTGGCGCTCGTATACCCCCCTCCCGGCACCACCCGTCCCGCCGTACGCCCGGGGTTACTCTCGCGTCGTCCGACTACAATGATCGGGCCGCCGTATCCTCCATATCCGTATCCATACCCGATGCCGCCGCCATAGCCATATCCGCCTCCGTATCCGTATCGACTTCCGTACCGACTTCCGTACCGACTTCCGTACCGGCTAAATCCGTAACCATACCTGCCCATGTAGCCGGAACCGTACCCGAGTCGAGATCCATAGAGGGAACCGTATCCGTAGCGTCCATATGGATCGTAAAGGGGGTCATCGAAAGGATTTAGACTCCGATTGTACCCGAGGCGAGAGGCTCCACCTCCTGCTCCGGCCAGTGCCGGGCCGGCCGCTGAGGAAGCTCCCTCGGTGAGCACGAACTTCTCAGGGTACGAAACGGCGACGACGACGTCGATCACGCTCGGAGGCACGCCCGAATCCGCCATTTCGATCAACGCGGCCGCGTCCAATGCGAACCCTTCGCCTCGCTCGACGACCCAGAGCCGGACGGTCTCCGCAGACACCTTCCCGGTAGCTTCGATCACATCGTCGGGAGCGATGGGAATGGAGGCGGCTATACGCGCCATGCGTGTTGCCGCACCCTGGGTTCCCGCCAAATCTCCCTGCCCTGCCGCTCGGAAGTCAGCCTGGGAGACAAGCTGATATCGAGCCGCCCAAGGTGCACTCCGTCCGTCCTCGACGACCGTCCGAACGTCCAACCACTCAGACGGAGACACCATGGTAATCACGCCGGTCGAACTTCTTGGGGCGCTGACGCCACAGGTGAGCTCGGAGCGAACGTATACCCGGCGGGAATCGTCGGAGAATTCAGCTGCCTCCCACCCCTCGCAATCCTCTCTACTCACTTCGTGTTGCCGCCCGTCGGTAAAGATCGACTCCCGCGACAGCACCTGATCGTCCAACATGGTGAGCATCTCGATGGCCGACTCACCCGCGAGAGGCACCACGCAAACGACGGGGGCGGAGGCCGCCTCGCCCACGGCCCGCCAGCAGCCGATCCACGGCGCCCAGCGGCTGTCTACTTCCTGCGCCGCTGCCATCGTGGAGACCATCATGAACAACGCACCCGCAAGAATGCCGAGGGTGACCCTCCGCTGCCGGTCGTTCATTGTGTGTGCCATCATGCCCCTTCCGGTTAGAACCGCGCGGCCAAGCCGATCGTGGCCTGGAAACCGCTCAGATCCAAGTTGTCGAAATTAAAGGCGGGACCCGCTTCTGCGCCACCACGAGCGTACCTTCCCTCCAACGTCCACAGGAACCGGGGGCTGATCGAAACGTCTACTCCCGCAAATATGTGGCCTGTGGGGACGGTACCGTTCGATTTGAGGGTGAGGTTGAGGATGTCGAGGCTTGGTTCTTCGACGAAGTATCCCTCTTGCTTGAATTCGTACCACTGAAGACCCCCTCCGACGCCGACGAACGGAGCCCACTTATCGGGGATCCATGCGAATTGGCTGACCGCCCGGCCTCGATCGCGGAGATAGAATTTCGCGCTGACGGTCACCGGCACCCTTGAGAGGGTCGTCGTCTGTAGGATCGGAAGGCCATCCAGATCCACCCCGAAGTGGCTTTCCGAGGGTCTCGATTGGGATCCCGTTTGGCTCCTCGAGAACCGGACATCCAAAGCAATGTCCAGGCGCTCACTCCAACGGAAAGCCACCTCGGGTCCCCATGAAGATGCATCGAAATCGCGTTTGCTCAGGGTAAAATCATCGAGCGCACGGTTCAACACATCACCGCCAGCGGGGGCGCCCGCATACCCACCATGGAACGCCACTTGGACACCCGGCTGCTTGAAGAGGAAGCCGGGACCGCTCCCCTGAGCGGAGGTCGGGGCGGGGAGAAGCGGAAGGGTGGCGGTCAGCAAGAAAACTGTCGTTCGCGCTCGACTCAAATGACCGATCAAGAGGCCCCTCCCAGATTCATTACCAGGTTCGACACTAGCCACGGCTGCGATTAGCGCAAGAGGCATGCCGGATTCAGAAGGGACGTTTTCGGCCAAGATTCCCCATCCGTCGACCGGACTACGGCTC
>CAUZVZ010000217.1:0-3125 GCA_963583605.1 Gemmatimonadales bacterium UBA6960 | reverse complement strand
AAGAGCATCCGGAGCGATCCAGCCGTCGCGCTCGGTGGACTCGGTCCCCTCAGCGAGCGCGAGGTAGGCGATCCACTCGCCATCCACCGACCACACGGGAGCCCCCCGGACGCCCTCGATATGGAAGGCCTCTCCACCGGGGCCCGAGACACGGACGAACCATGTGGAGTTGTCGTCGTCGCCGCGATTGGATGTGAACGAAAGAAGTGATGCGTCCGGCGACCATCTGGGAGCATATGAGTCACCCGTGGGAGCTGTAAACCGATAAGGTTCATCGACCGGACGCCCACTCTCGAGCACCTGGATCCAGACCTCCCGCCGGCGGCGATTCTCGTCTTCGAGAACCCGCGTCACCGTAAACGCGACGAGGTCGCCCTCGGGAGACACCGCAACGTCACCCACCGTGACCAGATCATAGTAGTCAACTGGTTGGAATCCACGCTGCTGGGCCGAGGTAGGCCCGGGCGTGGCTGCCAACAGTATCCACGCCGCGCTCAGCAGTCCGAGCGTTCTCGCCGATATAGCTCTCACACTCGTCTCCGTGTCACAACACTTGGCCCCCGCAACTGGCCCCCGCAGCGCCTGATCCCACCGACACCCGTGCAAAGGTATGGGGGATAGGAACTTGCCTCAAGGCGGAAGCCTTTGGGATCCGATTGTCCCATGCCAGCCACTTGCAAGGTCGTGGCCTGTCACGGCTCCGACTAAGGCGTACACCCACATGCGTTTTTACACGCGGTGCCGACGTTGTTCCTGGGTGCCCCGAACCCCGCCAAGCAAAATGCAACTCCCTCCCCTGGTCCTTTCGACTATGCCGAAGTAGTGTGTGGACTTCCTCCGCTGGCACAGAACACAAGGGGATGAGGGAATGAGAGGCAGATTGATGTTCGTGATACCGGTTCGCATGAATGTTATCCGTTGGGTCGTGACGCTCCTGATAGCCATCGTGATGTTGAATCCGTGGACGCCCGAAATCGCGGCGCAGGAACCGCTCGATTCGGTCATTCCCTTGGACTCCATCGTGGTGAACGTGCTTCGGAGCACCGTCGGATTGAACCGTGCGCCCTACGCCGTATCGGTCTCGAGTGGCCAGGCGCTGCAACTGGGCAACACCGGTTTCTCGCTCGACGAAGCTCTTCAGGGAATCCCCGGCCTCCAGATTCAGAACCGATACAACTATACGGTGGGTGAGCGGATCTCCATCCGTGGTTTCGGAGCCCGATCCCAGTTCGGCGCGCGCGGAATCAAGATTCTCGTGGACGGCATTCCGGCCACGATGGCGGATGGCCAGTCGACCTTGGACCACCTTGACATCGGGTCACTTGGACGCGCCGAAGTCTTGCGCGGACCGGCCGCGGCTATTTACGGCAATGGCGGTGGTGGGGTGCTGAGCCTCGAGACCGCGGCGGCGCCCGACGTCCCCGTCCGCCAGGAGGCCAAAGCCGTCTTAGGAGACAACGGGCTCATGCGATTTCAGAGCACGACGTCCGGTACGCAAGGCGGGACGTCGTACCTCGTGAACATCTCACATCTGACGTACGACGGATTCCGGACCGTCGACGACAGCAGTTTGTTCGTTGGGGAGCGCGCCGACAGCAGCTTGTACGGACTAGCCACGCGCCTGAACGTGAACAGCCAGGTGGCTTTGGAAGCCGGTGCGGGACAGCTCCGCATTACGGCCAACTTCTTCGACCTAGCCGGAGAGAGTGCCGGTGGCCTCAACCGGACCGACATGTATGTCAATGAGTCGCTCAACGCGCGCGGCGGCGGATTTGGCAACGTCGCGAAAAACGCGCGGAAGGATTTGCATCAGGGGCAGCTGGGGGCCACTTGGTCGGGACCTGTCGGAGTTCTCAACGCCGAATTTACCGGGTGGGGGCTCTTCCGGAGGATGGACAATCCTATCCCGCCGCGGATCATCGACCTCAAGCGAAACGCGTTCGGCGTCCGGGCGATGGTCTCCACTGAGAGTAGTGGCGATCCGGGAGAGGTCGCACTCCGAGCGGGATTTGACCTCGATTTCCAGCGCGACGATCGGGTGGAACACCGCAACGTCGCGGGTAGCCGCGGTACCCTGACCAAGGACCAGTTCGAGACGGTCGCCGCGACAGGGGTCTTCCTTCAGTCAACCGCCACGCTCACAGAGCGTGTTTCGCTCATGGGGGGGTTGCGTTACGACCGATTCGAATTTGAGGTCGATGATCGGTTACCCGCCAACAACTCCGGTGATCGGGTTATGGACGAACTGAGCCCCACCGTGGGTCTTGTCGTGGAGGCAAGCCCCACGCTGTCCATCTTCGGCAACTTCGCCACGTCACTGGCCACTCCCACGACCACGGAGTTGGCCAATACCCCAGCGGGCGGAACCGGCTTCAACCCTGATCTGAATCCGCAGACCGGAAACACCGGGGAAGTCGGATTTCGCGGTCAGGCGAACAGCCGCTTCGGATTTGAAATGAGCGTGTTCCTCACCAAGCTCAAGAACGAACTCGTCCCGTTCGAGACCGCCGCGCAGGACGGCCGCGTCTTCCACAGGAATTCTGGGAGATCGACGTATAAGGGGCTCGAGGCCTCCGTGCGGGCGGTTCTTCAGGGGGTCTCAGGCCAGCTTTCCTACACGCTCGTGGACGCTAAATTCGATGAATTCTCAGTAGAAGGTGACGTCTTCGACGGCAACTTCATCCCCGGGTTGGCGAAGAACCGTCTCGAAGGCCTGCTGCGTGTAACCGAAGGCCCATGGTACGGTGAGGTTCGCGGTGACTACGTGGGCAGAATCGAAACCCGTGACGACAATGCCACGGAGACGTTCGCAAAGCGCTACACGCTTTGGGACGTCCGGACCGGGCTCTCCGGCCAGAGAGTCGGCAGCCTCGTGGTGGCTCCCTTCGTGAGCCTTACAAACATCCTCGATGAGGTGTACTCAGCTGCCGTGGCGGTGAACGCCTTTGGAGGCCGGTTCTTCGAGCCGGGCCCGAGGCGTGCGTTTTCCGTGGGGCTGAGCGCCACTTTCCAATAAGGCTCGTCTAGAGCGACCGGCACAGCTCTGTTGCTGGTACGACACAGTCGAATGGCGGTAACGGTTGAAAGAGTCAGGGAGCGGCCCGGCAAAACGCCGGGTCGCTCAC
>CAUZVZ010000216.1:0-3219 GCA_963583605.1 Gemmatimonadales bacterium UBA6960 | reverse complement strand
AAGGAAGAAGCCCAACGAACGGCCGACCGCGAGGCCAAGAAGATTATCGGATTGGCCATCCAGCGCATGGCGGCCGACCAGACCGCCGCGATGACCGTTTCGGTTGTCCAGCTTCCCTCGGACGAAATGAAGGGTCGGATCATCGGCCGGGAGGGGCGCAACATTCGCGCCTTCGAGCAGGCCACGGGGATCGACGTCGTCATCGACGACACGCCTGAGGCCGTGGTCCTGTCCGGCTTCGATCCCGTCCGCCGAGAGGTGGCGCGCATCGCCCTCGGACGGCTGATTGAGGACGGTCGCATCCATCCGGGCCGCATCGAGGAGGTAGTCGGCAAGAGCCGTCAGGAAGTTGAGGAGTCCATGGTCCAAGCGGCCGAGGAAGTGCTGTACGAGCTCGGTATCCACAACGTGCACCAAGAGATCGTCAAGACTCTGGGGCGACTGAAGTTCCGGACCTCCTACGGCCAGAATCAGCTCCATCACGCGAAAGAAGTCGCTCAGTTGGCCGGGAGCATGGCTGCTGAGATGGGTCTCAATGTCCAGGAAACCAAACGTGCCGGTGTGCTTCACGACGTCGGCAAGGGCCTCACGCACGAGCAAGAGGGCACGCACGTAGAGCTCGGTTATCACCTGTGCAAGAAGCACAAAGAGACCGAGATCGTCCTCAACGCCATCAAGGCCCATCACGATGAAGAGCCCCACTACTTCCCGGAGACTTTCCTGGTCACGGCCGGGGACGCGATCTCAGGCTCCCGTCCGGGGGCGCGGCGAGAGATGTTCGAGGGTTACGTCAAGCGGCTCGAGAAGCTCGAAGAGTTGGCCATGGAGCACCCGGGGGTCGAGCGCTGCTTCGCCATTCAAGCCGGTCGGGAGATTCGCGTGATGGTCGAGCCGGAGAGGGTGACGGACCAGGAGATGGCCCAAATTTCCGAGGTCGTGGCCCGGCGCATCGAGAGTGAGCTCCAATATCCGGGGCAGATCAAGGTGGTGGTGATTCGTGAGACCCGCGCGGTCGATTTCGCGCGATAGTCGTACCGGAGGTCGGTACGTGGATTCTGAGCCGCAACGCGCGACTCGTAAGAGGATTCTGAATGCTAGCTGAAGTCATATCGGGGAAGGACATGGCCGTATCGATCCGCGAGGAAGTCAAACAGCGGGTCGCCGGCCTGAAGGAGTCTGGGCTCACGCCTGGTCTCGCCGTGGTGCTCCTGGGCGAAGACCCGGCGAGCCAGGTGTACGTCAACTCGAAGAACAAGGCCGCGACTGAGACCAGCATCTACTCACGGCAGATCACGCTGCCGGAGGACACTTCGGAAGCCGAGCTCCTGGGGGTCGTGTCAGGCCTCAACGCGGATGCTGAGATCCACGGCGTCTTGGTCCAGCTCCCGCTTCCGGATCAGATCGACGAAGGCAACGTCCTCCTGGCCATAGACCCCGCGAAGGACGTCGATGGCTTCCACCCTATCAACGTGGGCCGGCTCGCCACCGGGGACCCCGACGCGCCGGCACCCTGCACGCCATCCGGTGTGATCCAGATGCTTCTCCGGAGTGGAAACGACCCGGTGGGCAAGCACGCGGTCGTGGTCGGACGCAGTAACATCGTCGGGCGGCCGATGGCTGCCCTCCTGCTCCGTAAGGCGCCGGGAGGGAACGCGACCGTGACCGTGGCTCACAGCCGCACGCCCGACCTCGGTGTCGTTACGAGTGAGGCGGACATCCTGATCGTGGCGATCGGGCAGCCCGACCTGATACGCGGCGATATGGTGAAGCCCGGCGCCGTGGTCATCGACGTCGGTGTGAACCGGGTGGATGACGACACCCGTGAGAGGGGCTACCGCTTGACGGGTGACGTGGCCTTCGACGAGGTCAAGGAGGTCGCCTCCGCGATCAGTCCCGTCCCCGGGGGGGTCGGTCCGATGACGATCGCCATGTTGCTCTCGAATACGGTCGAAGCGGCCGTCCGGTTTGCGGCGGCTGAGGGCTAGCGTGATCATCACGCTGCCCACCGGATCGTTGCAAACTGGACCACGATGACTGAGCCTCGCGTCTGGAGCGTCTCCCAGGTCAACCGAGCGGTGCGAACCCTGCTCGAGGACACGGTCGAGAGTCTCTGGATCAGCGGCGAAGTCGCCAACTGGACTCGTGCCCGGTCGGGGCATTGCTACTTCACGCTCAAGGACGAGCAGGCCCAGCTCCGCTGCGCGATGTTCAAGACCGAAGCGGCGAGCCTTCCGGCGGATCCGGAGGAGGGCACGACGGTGAGGGCCTTCGGCGGGCTCACGCTGTACGAGGCTCGCGGCGAGTATCAACTCGTGGTGCGCCGCCTCGAGGCGGCGGGAGCCGAGGGGCTTTGGCGTCTGGCCTTCGAGCGGCTTCGTTCGAAGCTTGAGGTCGAGGGCCTGCTCGCTCCTGAGCGGAAGCGTACGTTGCCGCGTTTTCCCGGGACGGTCGGTGTGGTCACGTCGCTGGTGGGCGCGGCGCTCGCCGATATTTTGACCGTGGTTCGCCGGCGAGCCCCTTGGACGCGTGTGATCGTGCGGGGCACGCGCGTGCAGGGCGAGGGCTCGGGCGAGGAGGTCGCCGCGGCGATTCGGGCCTTGGGAGGCAGCGGCCTGGTCGACGTGATGATCGTCGGGCGGGGCGGGGGATCGCTAGAGGACCTTTGGGCGTTCAACGAAGAGGTCGTGGCCCGCGCGATCCTCGCCTGTCCGGTCCCGGTGATCTCAGCCGTGGGACATGAAGTTGACGTGACCATCTCAGACTTGGTGGCCGATGTCCGGGCCCCCACGCCGTCTGCGGGTGCGGGTGCGGCGGTGGAGGACGGCGAAGGTGTGAGCGATGCGCTGGGGGTCACCCGTACGCGAATGAGCGGGGCCCTGCGAACGTTCGCTTTCCGCCGGAGGGAAGTCCTGGCGATGCGTTTGAGCCAACTCCGGCAGTCCGGCGTCGGCCTGGTACGGCCGCGGCGTGAGGCAGTGGGTCGGGCAGGAGACCGCATGGAGTCGGCGATCCGGGGGTTGGCGGCGCTCAAGAGGGCCCGCCTTTCCGAAGTCGCCGGCAAGATGGATGCACTTTCACCGCTGGCGACGCTGCGACGTGGGTATGCCCTCCCTCAGGGCGCCGACGGGAGAATTCTTCGGACCGTCGGGGCCTTCGGCGAGGGCGACCGGTTCGACCTCCGCGTCTCGGATGGATCCGTGCCGTGCGGAGTGCAGGGTG
>CAUZVZ010000215.1:0-3234 GCA_963583605.1 Gemmatimonadales bacterium UBA6960 | reverse complement strand
TCCTTTATCTTGGCGGCCTCAGCCTCCTTCCTGCTCCTGATGATCGGCACACCCGTCGTGCTCATCGGACTTCCGCCATGGCTGGGCGTCAGCGTCTCCAATCTTTCCGTATTGGGACACTTCGACAACGTGGCACGCGGTGTGGTGGACTTGAGAGACGTGATCTACTTCGTGTCCACTACCGGGTTGTTCCTGTTCATGTCCGTCGGCGTCATGAGCCGCGAACGGCTGAGCGCCGGGCGGGGCGCGTTCCGGCGGCTCAGGACGGGCACCGCGGCGCTGATCGCCGTAGTGGTCGTGCTGAACCTTCTCGGCGGGAACATCCGGGGCCGACTTGACCTCACGCGGGAGGGCCTCTACACGCTGTCCGACGGGACCCGGGAGATTCTCGGCGGGCTCGACGACATCGTGACGTTGAGGTTGGTGATCTCAGATGGGCTACCGGCCGAGCTTCAGCCGACGCTTCGCGACGTGGCCGACTTGGTGGCCGACTTCCGCGGGGCGGCGAACGGTCAACTCGTTGTCGAGAACCTGAATCCGAATGACGATCCGGAGTCAGCACTGGAAGCGCGTAACCTCGGCATCACGCAAAACGAGTTCAACGTGTTGCGTGACGACGCATTCGAGGTGCGGCGCGGCTGGTTCGGTTTGGCGCTTCTGTACGCCGATCAACGCGAAGTCATCCCGTATATCAACCGTACGGATGATCTCGAGCTCCGGCTCCTCTCGGCGATCGTCCAGATGACGACGGAAGAACGTCCGGGCTTGGCCTTTCTGACGGGATTCGGCTCTCAGGGACCTGAGACATTCCCCTCGTTTTCGCGGGTGTTGTCTGAGCGGTACGACATCCAGACGATCGACCTCGAGGCAGACACGGTGTCCGTGTTGAACCGCGACTCGACCGAGATCGTGATCGTCGCCGGTCCTCAGCAGCCTATCCGCGGGCCGGCATTGGAGGCGATCCAATCCTTCATAGGGGCGGGAGGGTCGGCGCTCTTCCTGATCGACAAGCACCAGGTGTCCCCCGACACACCCATGATGTACCCCGTAGTTACGGGCTTGGAGGCGTTCCTTCAGGCGAGAGGAGTCGAAACCGACGCGGGCGTGATCTTGGATTACAGCTCCAACGCCCTCATCTCCTTTCCTCCGGGTTCCGGTGTTGTGCGCCGCTACCCCCTGTGGCCCGTCACCGTGAAGGGAGACGCACACCCCACGACGCGTGACTTGAACAGCTTGGGCCCGGCGTGGGCGACGGCGCTCACGGTCACGGACAGCGCCGTGAGCAAGCTTTGGGTCACCACCCAAGCAGGAGCCATCCAGGCCGCGGGCGGAATCATCATGCCCGACGCGCTCCTGAATCCCAATCCGGAGGACTTCGAGATCGTCACGCTGGCAGTAGCGCTGGATCCGGCCGCGGCCGGAAATGGTGAGTCCTCAGCGGACGGAGAGGGCTCCTCCACGGAGGGGCGCATGATCGTCGTGGGTGACGTCGACTACCTCCAGGAGCAGTTCCTGCAGGCCAACCCCCAGAATCTGGTGTTCACGTTGAACTCGATCGATTGGCTGGCCCAAGACGAAGCCCTCATCGGGATCCGATCCAAGCTCCGCACGCCACCCGTGATGGCGTTCACGTCCGAATTCCAGAGGGGCGCGCTCAAGTGGGGCAACCTAGTGGGCGTGCCCCTGCTCTTTGTTACGGTAGGCATCACCCGCGTGGCCGGACGCCGTAAGCGGATTGAAGCGCGCTGGAAGGAAGCGGTGTCATGAGCGAGCAGACACTGAAGAGGATCTTCGGAGTGCTTGGTGTGCTGGTGCTCCTCTGGATCAGCTCCGTCCTGCTCTCCGGGAGAAGCGGCAGCGGAGCGGCACCCGATGGCGGCATCGCTCCGCTGCTCGAACGGCTGAACGAGTCGAACGTGACGGCGATCCGTATCGCGAATCCGGACTTGACCGTGTCGCTCCAGCGGAGCGGCGACGCCTGGACCGTCAACGGAAACGTGGCGGATTCAGCGGCCATGACTCGACTGTGGAGCGCCCTCGCGGAAGCTGACGTAGGCGGAGTCACGGCCAACAACCCTAGCAACCACGAGCGCTTGGGGGTCTCCGCGAACGACGCGCGGACCGTTGACTTCACCCTGGCCGACGGCGGTACGGCAACCGTGCTCCTAGGAAATCCGGGGCCGGTCACTCCCAGCGGATTTGTGCGGCTGCCCGATCAAGACGCGGTTGTGGTGGTGTCCGGAGACCTTCGATCTACGCTGGCCCAGAGCGTCGTCGATTGGCGGGACAAGACGATTCTCCGAGTGGATACCGCATCCGTGGTCCGCGTCGTGTTGGAGACAGAGGCGGGGAGCCATGTAGCCGCGCGATCGGATGGCACATGGTCGGTCGACGGAGAACCCGCCGATGCCACCGCCATGCGTTTACTTCTCGATGAGCTCGCGAATTTTGCCGCCGTCGGGTTCGTGGAGGGGCGTGAGGCCTACCAAGACAATGAACGGCGAGTGATCGCCTTGGGGGCGGGGCAAGACACGCTGGGCGTCGTCCTGATCACGGGTGAAGCAGGCTCCCGGCATGCGCGCACACCCGGCAACGATATCGTGTTCGAAGTTGCGACCTTCCGGGCGGATCGCATCACACCCGATATCGAGCGTCTCCGGCCGGCGGGCGCCAGCGGCGCCTGAGCCTGGGGAAATCGCACGACAGAGGCAGGTGGACCCGCTCCCCCCGGTTCGTGTATTTCGAAAGCGACCCGGCGGTGCGGTCGTTCGCCGTGCCATGACCGCTTACCCGAGGTTCGGAGGGAAATGCTCGTGCTAGCCTTCGTCACGACCCGAGCGAGACTGATCCTGCCGGCCGTCGCGTGCGCGGTTCTCGTCACCACGGCTTCCACCACTGCGGCGCAGGACCGAGGTGGGGCCAATCCCGACTCAGTGTCGCTTCTCGAGCAGGCCAAGGAGGCCCAGGCACGCTTCGAGCGCTTTAGAGAGGACCGCATACCTCCGGAGCTGGGGGGATTCGGGGGTGGGTGCGACGAGATCGTTGGCCGGTTTTGCCTCCGCTTCGAAGATGGCGAGGACGAGAGCGAATGGAGCGTGCCCGAGGAGCCTGTGGAATTCGGCATGGCACGGGTGCGGGTCCTTCGTGAACTCCGTGAAATCCACGACCAGATCCCCCGCGACTCCTGGATTCTGGGCCAACGCGTGTTCTACATGGGAGAGGTGGGCGACTGGC
>CAUZVZ010000214.1:0-3240 GCA_963583605.1 Gemmatimonadales bacterium UBA6960 | reverse complement strand
TCCGTTTCAGATTGCCGTAAAGAGGGCCCCAAAGGATGGGTATACGTACGATTTGAGTACGGATGTACGTACGCCCAGGCACGGGCGTCCGACGCTCCGTCTCACACGCGGGCGGGCCTGTCTACCTCGTGTCGGAACTTCCTCGACGCACGAAGACCGCGAAGATGATACCACCGACTAGGACCGTCAGCAGAGAAAGGCCGGATTCTGCCGGGCGCCCCTGGAAGGCCCAGAACATCATCCACCCCGATACTGTAAGAAAAAAGATAGGACTGATCGGATAGCCCCAGGCCCGGAACGGCCGTTCGAGTTCCGGACTGCGGAGGCGTAAAACGATCACGCAGGAGACGGCGAGGCTCGCGAAGAGCGTGAGCGTGAAACCGGCGTACTGCTGGATCTGGTCGACGCGTCCCGAGAGGATGATGACAGAAGTCACGATCCCCTGAATGAGGAGCGCCACCGCAGGAGCGCCGGTCTTCCGGATCCGGGCGAGGAAGGCGAACGGCTTGAAGTCCTTGCCCAGCGCGTAATAGACCCGCGGCCCGACCAGGGTCATCGCGGAGGCCGAAGCAAGGATCGACGCGCACAACACGATCGTCACCATGCTCACACCCGTGGGGCCGAAGAGGGACCGTGACGCCACGAGTCCCACCTCGACCTGACCCGCCAACTGATCGACGCTCGCCCCATAGAAGTAGACGGCGTTGAGTCCCAGATAGAGGAGGAGCACCGTCGCCGTACCGAGGAGGAGCGCCCGCGGAAGATCGCGCTGAGGGTGTTCCATCTCGCTCGCGACGTAGGCCGCGGCGTTCCAGCCCGAAAAACAGAACATCACGAAAATCAGCGAAGTGCCGAACGCTGCGAGGGTATCGGTTCGGCTCAGCTCCTGGAAGGACGGCGAGACGGTGATCAAGTTCGAGGCGTCTCCGCGGCCGATGGACACCGCCGCGAGAATGATCAAAACGATGCCGCCCACCTTGAAGGCGGTGATGAAGTCGTTGAAGCCGGTGCCTGACCGAACCGCGCGCACGTGGATCGCGACGAGAAGCCAAACCAATCCCACCGCGATTAGGTCGATGACGGCAACCACTCCTCCCACCGTCGGATCGTCGGCCAGGAATGGGAAAAAGTGGGCGAGGTAGATGACGAAGCTCTTGAGCGCGGCCGCGATAGGCGCTGAAAATCCGGCAACGAGGGAAACGAACGCGCTCATGAACCCGATGGCTGGGCCGTAGGTCTCGCGAAGGTATACGTACTCCGCCCCCGCACGGGGCATCATGGCTCCCAATTCGGCGTAGCAAAGTGCACCGAGCAGTGCGAGGGTCCCACCGATCACCCACAATACGAAGATGAACAGTGGGTGCCTGAGATCGGCAGCCTGGAACCCGGTCGTCGTGAAGATTCCGGCGCCGATCATGTTCGCGATCACGAGCGCCGTGGCGGACCTCAGGCGCATGTGTCTGGTCAGCGCGCTCTGGTTCCCTCCCGTGGGTGCGATCGGAATCTCCATTGGACTGATCCGATGGACCAAGGTGCTACACAGAAACCGGTGCGGAGCACCATCCTAGCGAGGGGGAACCTGGTTCGTCCATGGCGCGTGCCAAATACGCCAGCGCGTGATCGACGTCTTGCCATTCGTTCGCCATTTGCGTCCTCTGCATCCCCAATCCGTCGCCACTTCATCGCCCCTTCTATCAGGGGTGGCTCGCGACTTGGGGCCGCGAAGTGGCGTCTGACCGTAGGGGTATCATGGCGTTTTGCGCGCGCACAGGCTAATACAAATGTCCTGTTCGCCGTCCCGGAAACACCGAAGGTAGGAGAGGTCACATGTCATTCGATCCGACCCGTTTCGCTGGAGTGTTGTTGGGCTCCCTGCTCCTCGCAGTCAGTTGCTCCCCACAGTCCGAGCCCGGTTCGCTCGAGGAGCTGGCGCAGCGCTCGTTAGCCCAGCTCAGCGGAGAGTTGGACGTCCCCGGTCTGCGGGAACCGGTCGAGGTCAACCGAGACGAGTGGGGCATTCCACACATCTATGCCCAAAATATGGACGATCTGTTCATGGCCCAGGGGTACGTGATGGCGCAGGACCGGCTCTGGCAGATGGAGATGTGGCGGCGCTGGCACGAGGGGCGCCTCTCGGAGATTTTCGGACCCGAGGCGTTCGACTACGACTTCCGCACCCGCCAGATGATGTTCCGCGGACCCTGGGACGAGTCCGAATGGACGAGCTACCACCCCGAGGGCGAGCGCATCTTCACGGCCTATGCCAACGGGGTCAACGCCTATATCGAGCAAAATCGGGACAACCTGCCTGTCGAGTTCCAGCTCACGGGAGTCGTGCCGGATCCGTGGACTGCCAAGACCGTCGTCCTGCGTTGGGCCCAAGTTGGCCTGTCGAGCGTGCGTGGCCATGCGACGAGTGAAATCCAGCTCGCCATGAGGGTGAATCAGTTCGGCGCCGAGGAGGCAAATCGCCTGGCGGCTCCGGAGCCATGGGATGATCTGGAAATCCCAGAAGGCCTCGACGTCAGCATCATCACGCAGACGGTCCTCGACGCGATGCGAGCCGGGGACGGAGATCCCTTCTCGGGGGGCAGACTCCCCGATCTAGAGATCGTGGAGCGGTATCGGCACCTCACGCCAGCCGTACGAACGGCACAGGTTTCGAGTCCGCAAATCGCGACGGAGGGGAGTAACAACTGGGTCATCAGCGGAGAGCGCTCCCCCACGGGTATCCCGATCCTCTCAAACGATCCACACCGCCGAATCGAGATGCCGGCCCTTCGATATTTCGTTCACCTTAACGCGCCGGGCTGGAACGTGATGGGCGGCGGCGAGCCACCTTTTGTCGGCGTGGACGCGGGGCACAACGAACGCATGGCGTGGGGCTTCACCTTCGCCGGAACAGACATGGTCGACGTCTTCGTGGAGGAGGTCAGCCCGGAGGATCAAAATTTGGTTCGATGGCAGGACGGCTGGGAGCCGCTACGCGTGATCGAAGAGGAGATCGAGATCAGGGGCGAAGCACCCCGCACGGTCGAGCTGAAGTTCAGCCGCCACGGGCCGGTCATCTACGAGGATACGGAGAACGGAGTCGCCTACGCCGTTCGCTCGGTGGTTCAGGATCCGGGCACGGCGGCGTACAAGGGCAGCTTCAAGATGGCCCAGGCCGAGAGCTGTGAAGATTTCTTTGAGCGGGCGATGTACTGGATGATTCCCACGCACAGCCTGATCTGTGGGGAC
>CAUZVZ010000213.1:0-3265 GCA_963583605.1 Gemmatimonadales bacterium UBA6960 | reverse complement strand
TGAGACACCTCGCGTGAATATTTACTGAGTAATATGGTCGCATTCGATGGTGTTGTTCGGTTGGTTGATCCAGACTTCGCTGGGGACTTCGGGTGGCCGGGGTCTACCGTTGACGAAGCGCTCCGGATGCCTGCTGTAGGCGTCATCAAGGACGTGCTGCCGCGTTTCTTGGAGTTCGTCGGTCAAGCCATGGTGGACGGCGTCGGGGGTGAGCAACCCGAGGCCGCTGTGACGGTGTTCCGTGTGGTACCAGGCGAAGAAGTTTCGAAAGTACGTCTGTGCGTCCTCCGGGCAACAGAAACGACCTGGGTACGCCGGCGCGTATTTGACGGTCTTGAAGTGGCTCTCCGAATACGGATTGTCATCGGACACCCGCGGCCGACTGTAGCTGGCCAGGATATCCAGGTCGATCAGCAGTTGGGAAAACGTCTTGGCCGTCATCGGCGCACCGCGGTCCTGGTGCAGGGTGAGTTGTCCCGGCGCGATGCCCTGCTTCAGGCATGCGCTGGTGATCAGCCGCTGCGCTCGGCTCGCCGTTTCCCGCGTGGCTACCATCCAGGCGACGACGTAGCGCGAAAACAGATCGAGTACCACGTAGAGTGGGTAGGTGACCCACTTGCGCGGACCCGGCAGGCGCGTGATATCCCAGGTCCAAATCTGGTTCGGGGCGGTGGCTACCAGGCGCGGCGGCTGCCGATGCGGGTGCTGTCGCTGTGGGCGACGCTCGGTCACCTCGTCGGCGTCGTGCAGCACCCGGTACATCGTGCGGATCGAGCACAGATACCGTCCTTCCTCCAGCAAGGTGGCGTACACCGCCGCCGGTGCTCGGTCCACGAACCGATCTTCGTGGAGCGTGTCCAACACCTGCGTGCGTTCCTGTGGCGCCAACGCACACGGCAACGGTCGGCGCGACGAACGCGCTTTCGGCACGGGCGATTTCCGGTGCCGATAAACCGAGGCACGAGCTACACCCAACGCCCGGCATGCTGGAGCCAGGCCAACGGTGGGAGCCAGCGTTTCCACGGCCGCTCTCATTCGTCGTCGGCGATCGACGGCGGGTTCAGGGGGATCCCCAGCAGCTCGGAGGCTTTCCTAAGAAACTCCACTAGCAGCCTCTACCATCGTCAGTTGAAAACCCATCTCTTTTGCGCGTTGTCGCAGCCTCTTGAGTACGCGTTTACGATGCTGCTCTTCGTAGTAGGCTACGCCCTGATCTTGGTAGACCATGCCGTAGCGCAAGGTGTTGTAAAACAGCACGGCCAGCTTTCGAGCGGTCGCCGTGACGGCTTTGGCTTTGCCTGCGCGCGCCGCCAGTCGTCGGTAAAAGGCTCCCAAGGCCGTCTGTGTTTTCCCCACATTGAGCGCGGCCAGGCGCAAGACCACGGCGGCACGATTGGAAGAGCGTCGGCTTTTGCTACTGAGCACCTTGCCGCCGGAAATCTTGTTGCCCGGGCACAAGGTCAGCCACGAGGTAAAATGTTTGGCGGTCGGCCAGCGACTCATATCGGTACCGCACTCGCCCACCAACCGCAAGGCCGTATTCGGACCAAATCCATGCACCTGAGTCAGATCGATGCCCAGCACCCTAAAGAGCGCGGTGCGGACGTCGAATTTGGGCTCGTTAGATTGACGCGTCCGGTGACGGGCTTCTGGCAACGTATCAGAAGAGGCTTCTGCCGGAGCAATGCCAGCCAGAGTCGTCTCAATCGCCTCGTCGCATTCAGCCATCTTGGCTTGGTAGGTGTCATACAACTCCAACGCCTGGCGCAGCGTAAACAGGTGCTCCGGCTGATAATTCCCCGTCAGGGCGGCTTGAACGGTTTCGACCGAAGCCTTGCAACGGAAATCCCGCAAGCGCGCCAATTCAGTAGGGTCGTGCGTGCCCGCGACGATCGCCCGCAAAATGGCCATGCCCGTCGCCCCCGTGATATCAGAGAGGACATGGTGCAATTGCAGATTCATCTGCATCAGGGCCTTCTGCATATGCTGGATGTGCGCTGCGGCATATTCCAGCAACCGCGCTCGATGACGCAGATAGCTACGCAAAGCCGCCACTTCCTGAGCAGGTTGAAAACTACCGCGCAGCAACCCGAATTGATGCAGTTGTTGGAGCCACTGTGCATCATTGACATCGGTTTTGCGCCCCGGCACTTGCTTGACCTGCCGGGCGTTGACCAGCAACACCTCCAGGTCACGGGCCTGAAGAATCTCAAACAGCGGAATCCAATAGATACCCGTCGACTCCATCGCTACCGTGGTCACGCCTACGGCGATCAGCCAATCGGCCAGTCGGTGCAGATCGCCGGTAAAGCTGTTGAACGTTTGCACCGGAGCCTCCGCCAAGTCCCCAGGCACAGCCACCACATGAAATCTCGAACCAATATCCACGCCTGCGGCATGGGGATAAACGGTCGGCAGGCTCTTCCGTCGCTGAGTCTTCTTTGCCATAATACCCTCCTCCGTACGAGTAGATTCGGGAGGGGGGATCGCGGTTATATCACTTTCCTAAACGGGATCGCCAAAAGGCGTCGCCAATCTCAAGTCCGCAGGGATCCCTGGACCACGTTTTTTTACGGGAACAGTCTCACCAGTAAGCAGACGGTCACGCCTCCCGTGATATGGAAACGATACCAATCGCTCAGAGTTTCTGCCACCACAAGTGGTAGCCCAGGTGCCAACAATGTTTTTTTGAATCGAAAGGATCGTCTCCGTCTGCTTGAGCCGTTGCCGCAACCCGGCGATCTCTTTGCGCAGCTGCTCGTTCTCCACAGTCACCGGATCGCGACCACGGCCCTTCGGGCCCCGTGGCTTAGCCAGCGCCTTTAGCGACCCCTCTCGCCGAGCGCGACGCCATTCCGACAGGAGGGAAGAATACAGCCCTTCGCGGCGCAGCAACGCCGCGATCTGGCCCGGTTCCTGGCACGCGTTGGCCTCCTCAACAATACCGAGTTTATACTCGGCACTGAACTGCCGGCGCTTGGCTTTTTCCAGCACTTCCGGGTCGGGACGGGACGTGCCTGTGGAGGTCCCTCCGCTCCGCTCCGGGACCTCCACAGGCACCGACACCTGCTCTCTACTGCCGTTGCTGGTACTCATCATCTCCAACTCTCCTCTCCGCCCTGTAGACTCACTAAACTCGGAAGGGGAGGTGTCTCACCCTAATATGGCACGTAGGGAGGTCTTGAGCTACTCCCGCTGTCGAGCTACCGAGCAGAAGCCGGCCCTGAGGGCGTGTTGCTAGGATTCTCGGAAGTAGGAGAACGCT
>CAUZVZ010000212.1:0-3281 GCA_963583605.1 Gemmatimonadales bacterium UBA6960 | reverse complement strand
GCTGAGGTACTGGCCACGCTCGGCGCCCTCAACGCCGATCCCCGTATCTCGGGCATCCTGATCTTGCGGCCCCTCCCGCCTCAGATCCCCGAGGAGGCCCTCTACCGGCGCCTCGACCCCCTCAAGGACATCGAGGCCGTCCACCCGTGGAACGCCGGCCTCGTCGCCCTGGGAGAGCCCCGCTTCACCCCGTCCACCCCGGCGGCGGCGTTCCACATGCTCGACCGCTACCTCTTCGACTCGGGCCGCAAGCCGTCGGAGTTCTACGAGCAGTCGACGATCGTGTGGGTCGGGCGCTCGAACAACGTTGGCAAGCCGGGCATGTGGCTCGGACTCGAACGACACGCCACCGTGATCTCCTGCGACCGCTGGTGCGACGAACACGGCCGCATGCGCCACTTCGCCAGGCAGGCCGACGTCCTGATCGTCGCCGCCGGCGTGCCGAACCTCATCGGAGCCGACGACGTCCGCGACGGCGTGATCGCCATCGACATCGGCATCAACCCGGTCACCGATCCCGAGACCGGCAAGGTGCGGCTCGTCGGAGACCTCGACTACGACGGCGTGGCGAGCAGGGCCGAGGCCATCTCCCCGGTACCCGGAGGGGTGGGGCCCATCACCGACGTCTGGCTGTTCGCCAACACGCTCAAGGCCGCCGGCCTGCCGCGCTGGGTCCACGAACTGGGACAGCCGCGGTGAGCCCCCGGATCCCGCTGGCCCTGATTTCGGTGGAGGGTGTGCGAGACGCGGGTCGTTCCGCCTAGCCTGCGCCCGCAGACGACGCTAGGAACATCGTTCATGGGGATCATGTGGCTTCTCGGCCTGCACAAGGAAGGGCTTTACTTCGTGTTGCTCCTGGGAGCGTTGGGCCTGACGTTCTGGGAGGCCCGCGAACAGGGCTACGACCGGCGACTCACCATGTGGTGGGTCTCGGTCGTGGGCATGGCCCACGTCCCGGCCTACCTGGCTCTGCGGGGATGGGTCGCCTGGCAGAAGCGCAGCGCGCGATGAATCCGATCCGCAATTCGTCGATCGCCGCGAAGATGTTCATCGTCCTCGCCGTCATCATCACCACTGGCTACTTCGGAGGATGTCTGGGGAAGACCACGGTCGACGGCGACGAAGCGATCCAAATCGCGCGTGAGCAGATCGACTTCGTGCCGGAACATACCAATGCTGAACTGGGCCACCAGGGCTTTCCCCCAACGAACGTGTGGGGAATCACGTTCTGGATCGAGGCCAAGGACGGCGGGGATGGATTCGAACGTCGGACGGCGGTGGAGGTCCACGCAAAGACCGGCGCGATTCTCCGCATCCACAACGACCCCTAAGCCCCAACATTCTGCAATATGTTTTTCATCCCAAGGAGAAGTTTTTCCTATTCTGGGTGATCCCTTGGTGTTACTGTGACCGTCGTCATACACGAAGTTGAACGTGACTCGGCCCTTGTTCGGGGTTCCATGCAACGCTTGGCTTCAATCGTCACACGACCAAGGGGAGACAACACGATGTCCATGCCCGCAACAAGCCTCGACAGGGAGGTGTTAGCACAATGATGGGCGACGACATCTTCATCGAGAACTACTACTTCGTCACCGTGGTCTTCATGTGGTTCCTCCACGTGGGGTTCATGTGTTACGAAGCCGGCGTCAGTCGACGCAAGAACGTCATGTCGACAGCCATCAAGAACATCATGACCATCGCAGTGGTGACACCAGCCTTCTACTACGCCGGCTGGTGGACCTACTTCTGCATGTCAGAGGGGCTCCTCCCGTCAACTGGCAGCAGTTGGCACGCCGGCGAGTGCACCGCTGTTCTCCCATGGGAAGACGTCATGGGTCCCAACATCGGCGATCACGTCATGGCCGTCTTCTGGGCAGCGTTCCTGTTGTTCTCCTGGACCACCGGATCGATCATGTCGGGCGCCACCATTGAGCGCATCCGCGTATCGGCATACCTGGTGCTCACCGTGTTCCTCGGTGCGTTCGTCTGGATCCTTGGCGCCGCCTGGGGCTGGAGTTGGCACGGCTGGCTGGTCATCCACTTCGGCTTCCACGACTTCGCCGCCTCGGGAGTGGTGCACGGCATCGCCGGGCTCTTCGCCCTCGGGGTGCTGTTCAACCTCGGACCGCGGATCGGTGCATTCGATGACAATGGGGGGGCACGGGCCTTCAAGCCCCACAACCTCCACATGACCCTCATGGGCCTCATGATCATCTTCACGGCGTTCTACGCGTTCTACGCGGCGTGTCTGGCAGTGCTACCGGGCGAGGCCCCGGGTTGGAACAACATCTACTACAACCCGACCACGCTGGGTGCCATCACGTACACCATCACCATCGCCTTCGCCGGCGGCTTCATGAGCGGATACATCTGCTCGAAGGGTGATCCGTTCTGGACCCTGTCTGGTGGCCTTGCTGGCGTGATTGCCGTGTCGTCCGGCGCGGACGTCTACGCTCCGTCGCTGACCTACCTGCTTGCCATGCTGGGCGCTGCGTTCGCAGTGTGGATCGGCACCTGGCAGCAGGAGAAGATGCGGGTCGACGACGCTGTCGGAGCGGTCGCAGTCCACGGTTGGACCGGCTTCCTGGGTGTTCTGCTCATGGGTGTCTTCGCCAGCGGCTACCCGACCGGCGCTGGCTCGGGCAACGTCGAGGTCACCATCCTCGGCCAGCTGGTCGGCATCGCCGCCCTTCTGCCTTTGGCCTTCCTCTCCGGTTACATCATCTCGTGGTTGCTCAAGCAGGGGAACCTGCTCCGCGTACCGCCTGAGGTCGAGCTCGAAGGTCTCGACGTCGCCGAATTTGGTGGCGATTTCTATCCGGACTTCGCAACCAGCGAAGAGATGATCGTGGAAGCCGACGGCAGCGAAGTTCCGGCAGGTCCGGTGCTCTCCCATGCAGCCAACCAACTCATCCGAGGTTGATCGATGCTTGAACTCATCGGGGCCATCGCGCTGATGTACGCCGTCGTGCTGGCGGCGGGCATCTGGGCGACCCGCAAGTCGAAGGCCCTACGTGAGTTGGCAGAGAACAACATCGACAGTTCAATCTGAAAAGGAGTGTGAAAAGATATGGACACCTTTCCCTATGCCGATTGGGCGGAGGCTCTCGAAGCCAACGGTGCGATCTACACATGGGCCGACAACAACAGCGCGATTTACGTGCTCACGGCCCTCGGATTCGCAGCGTTTCTCTTGAGCCTCATCCACATCATCAGAAGTGAGGATCAGAATCTCAACCACGCGGCTGCTCGTCTGGCCGCCCAGAGCGCACCGAGTG
>CAUZVZ010000211.1:0-3342 GCA_963583605.1 Gemmatimonadales bacterium UBA6960 | reverse complement strand
TAGCTGAATTTCGGCCTTATTTCAATGCGAAAACAGCACCGATTAGGGCAACTCAGGACGTGCAGAACAGTGCTGGATAGCTGGGCGTGGCTGGATGCCACGGAGGGGGGCTAGGGGCTGTCCCTACGAGGGACGCTCCTAGCCTCCTCTTACTGAAGTGCGCCCAGCAGGATTCGAACCTGTGACCTCGTGCTCCGGAACCACCTGAGGCTAGAGGATTAAACGCCTATCCAGTAGCTCATCTTGACCGCGAATGAGTTGTCCCCGGCGGCACCTGCAGATCGGATAAGATCGTTAAGAGTTGCTCGAGTGCCCGACGCTAGCTCACGAGAACGGGCTTGCTGCCAGACAAGAAAAAGGGTGCTTCCTGGACGCCACTCCCAGCTAAGCACGAGAGTGCTCCTAAAAGAACGCAAATTGAAATCTTGGTTTGGGATCGTAAACGTGTTCGCGCTGTCCGTGACCTTGAGGTTGCCGCTTGGTAGCCGGTTGATCGTAGTGCCGTCAGTGCCATATGTCCGCAGATCGAGTCCCTTAGCTGCCGCTAACTCACCGATGTCGAAGTAACGGCCACTAGCTGCGAACGGTTGGGCATACAGCTCCAAATTCAGATCTGGCTGAAGCGTAAAGTTCAGCCGGGTCTCGAGGGCGAGTGTGGTACGGTCGGTGTAGCCGAAAATGTACCGACCACCATACGTAGCAGCAGTGCCTCCGCCCATTCGTGTGACATATTGGCGAGGGTCTACTTGTCGCTCGAAAGAAGGAATGAACGAGACCTGCCAACGTGGAGCTGGCACCAAGGACACCTCTGCGTTGACGCTTCCACTCCAGCCCTCTATTTCGTCCCGTCCGTAGGCACCACCAATACTCCAGCGGGTCTGCGCTGACGCGTTGCTTCGGATACTGAGTGAGGTGTTCCAGTCTCGGGGTGCCTGCATCGATGGGCCGCCACGCGTGAGCCGCGCGTTCTGGCCGCGGAGTCGAAAGCTCGTAGACGCTCGAGCAGTCCAGAAGTTGTTCAGTGTGAGTTCGGTATTGCCATTGAACCTGGTCTGCTGCCTGTCGCCCCCGTAGTTCCACTCGCTGGTGTGTCCAACTGCGAAGGAATAGCCTCGAAGTGTACGCCCAGGGGCTGTTTCGCGGTACGTAAGGCCTTGCCGGGCTTGCACCCCGTCCGCAAAGCCAAGGCGCCCAATATCGCTGAACGTAACGTCGGGTGTTTCAGCATCGAAGAAGACATCCCAAAGCCAATGTTCTCCGCTGATTTTTCGTACCAGAAATGTGGCCTTGCTTCCAGACATGGAGGTTCTCGAGGAATCCACTTCGATGTAATCGGCGTCAGGTCGTTGCAGGTATCGCTCACTTCCACGTTGGGCTCGCAGAATCGCTGACGCTTCGCCATTGATGCCTGTCAGGCCTCCGCTCACCAAGACTTCATATACTCCGCCGCCAAAGCGCCAATGCAGGTCACCACCCATCATCCATGCGTTACGTCGCAATTGAGCTGCGAGTGCATCGTTTTCACCCATATTTCTATGAACACCGCTCAGCATCAGCGATGCAGTCGAACCTGCCGCACCGAATTCTTGTTGGACTCGTGCCATCCCCCAGGCGGTACTAGGGGTTACTGCGACTTCACGAATGCCACCTTCTCCGGAACCGGCGGTGTTGAAGTCAAAGGTGCGGGCGTGTTCCTCATCTGTGATACCTGTGAGGATACCAAGGGACGTACCCGACGGAAGCCTTCCGGTGATTTTTCCAGCGCCGAGGATCGTCGTCTCTTGAGGGGCGTCCACAAAATCACCGGAGGCTGATCCGAGCGGAGGGCCACCAATCCGGCGGGTGTAGAAGTAGTTGTTCTCGAAGCCCTCAAAGAGTGAGCTGCCCTCAGTGAAGAATGGGCGACGTTCCGGATAGAAAGTTTCCGTATCCGTAAGGTTGATCACGGCCGGGTCGACCTCCACTTGGCCGAAGTCAGGGAAGAAAGTCGCATCCAGCGTCAAGTTGGAGCCTAGACCCATTTTGAGGTCGCCGCCCACATTCCCCCTCAGGTTGAGGTCGTCCACGAATGGGTTCCGTGAGTCCTGGTTCGCCGACAGTCTGGAGCTTCCGGTGGCGTAGGGGAGCAACTCGAGCCTGCGGCCCTGGTCCACAGAACTTATGCCTCGGAGCGTGCCGAACCGGGATGACCAAGCTTCCTCTGTCCGAGGTACTGCTACCCAGTAGTCGTCCTCATTCTTGAGCGGAATCCAACGGTGCACGTTGAGTCCCCAGGGAAGTTCCATGTCGAGGTTAAATCGGAGCTGAGCGAAAGGAATCCACATTTCAGCAGTCCAACCCGTATCATCGATTTGGGCACTCGCTTCCCATACTGGATCGTACCGGGCATCGATGTCTTCTTCACTATCCGACAGGTGCTGGTGGTCGATTCTCACACCCGAAGCTGTCACCCCGAAGCTGTACGCCGTTCGTCGATCCAAGAACGTGTCCAAAGAGATCAAGATGTAATCGGCCAGCTCCGGTCTCCCGCTTGAACTAGGGCGGGCAGAAAAACCGCTCCGTGTCACTCCACGGGTTGGGCTATAGGGACTATCTCTCCGGCTGAGCGGTGCCTGGATCCCTGCGCGCCCGCGACTGCTACTCATGCGTGCACCGACATAAAGCCCGCCGTCATCATAAACGAATCGTATCTCTGTGCGCTCTGTCGGTTCGACCCCTTCTACCGGCTCTTTTTGGACGAAGTCGGTTACAGTTGCAGCACGTGACCAAGCAGTCTCGTCGAGACGGCCGTCAATGTTGATCTGTCCTGACGGAATACGTGTGGCAACAGCCTCCTTACTTCCAGACGGCGTTGACTGTGCAGTCGCTGGGCTCGCCTCAAAAGTCGCAACCGTTAGCAGCATTGCTAAAACGGAGACTCCTCGCGGTACAGCGTTGAGGTAGTTGTTCACGATTGCAGGTGGCGCTCTATCATGGGGCGTAATTTGATCACGTTCATATGTGGTCTACTGTGTATTGCCTGAGCGGAAAGCCCTCGTCCTTATTCGCATCACCTGACTCTAAGGGGAGGGCCCTGAGGGAGTATACCCTCGAGGGTCCAGTGGAACCGGCTGAGTCGGACGACGGTCGTTCCGTAGGTCCGATCAAAACCGGGTCGCAGTTTTAACGGCGCACTAACCTGTATGCTTCATACGGCCATCATCCCCTGGAAGTGATCTCGTAACGTACTCGCGTGGTCGGTCGCGCAAAACACTGTTCATAAGTTCAGCGTTAGTGGCGGTGGAATAGGGGTGCCCCCCGGTACTGAGGGGGTCGCTTTGCTGGCGTTAGAGGACCATTCCA
>CAUZVZ010000210.1:0-3364 GCA_963583605.1 Gemmatimonadales bacterium UBA6960 | reverse complement strand
ATCCAGCCCAGGATTTGATCGCCTCTTCATAGTACTGGAAGAGGATCACCATCAGCACCATCCCGATAGCCATTCCAATAACCATAAAGGGAATCGGGGCATCGCGAACGAGGTTTTCCCGCGTGATCTTGCATCTTAAGAAATCTTTATAAGATCCACGCATCGTACTCTCTCGTTAATTCAGCATAGGTCTGCGTCTCCCGCGACGTCGGGCAGTGCTACCCCTGATTCTGCCCTGCCCCACTCAGGCCCGCAACTTCGGACGCGCTGAACCTTGTCGGTGCGCTGATCGGGAGAGCGACGGCTGTGCCCCGCTGGACGCCGCTACCTCAATGCCAAGTGAGTCCGACACCCAACTGCATGACGTTAGTGCTTCCACCGTCATAGCTATTGCGAACGTAGTTCGCATACGGTGATAGGGAGAAGTTGGTACCGAGACGCTGATCATAACCGAGTCCGCCGATCAATCCGAACCCCGTTTCTTCCACGGTCAAGCCAAAAAGTGAGATCTCGACCGAACTGAATCCTGCGCCGCCCTTGAGGAAGAAGCCCGAGGTGGAACTCGGGTAGAATTGGATTATCCCATACAGGCCCCCCACAGTCGTGGTCACGCCGTCTTCTGCCTTGACCCATGCGTTGGACTCGCCTCCCAGGAGAACCTGGTCATTGAGGGTGCCGCCGAGTTTGAGATAGCCGCTGCCAGCAGACTCGCGCCCGTCCTCACCCGACACCCCAAGAGAGCCCCACCCAAGGCCAGCGCCGACAAAGAAACCTTCGCGAGTCTGGTCTTGGCCCGAGGACAACGACGGCATGGCCAGGAAAGCTAGGGAAAGGACGGAGAGAAGGCTTATTGAGCGGCTCATAATACCTCCAAGTGTCTCGTTGTACGCCAGACGAGAGTAATGTGACTGCCTTGGATTCCACCATATGGTTCATGAACCCATCGCACCATCCCACTCATACCCGCAACTCAGGACGCGCAGAACACTGTTTAGTGGTTCTGGGTCAGTGGCGGTGGAATAGGGGGGGGCTGACGGGAAAGGTCGATATCAGCCTGAAATGGGTCCTACGGCTCACTCATGGCTCACTCGCGGACCCACCGGCGTCCATAGATAAAATCCTGTAACCTCATAAGTGATTGCAGGGATTTATTTTCCATCAGTCGGGGCGCCCGGATTCGAACCGGGGACCTCCTGCTTGCAAAGAGTGTTCGGAAATACCCGATTCCGGTGGTTTTCGGGTAGAATATGGCTTTTTTGCCCGTTCTTGCCCGGTCAGAAGGCGTTCTATAACCGTTCTTAACCGCTCTGCGAGATGCAATCGGGATGCAAAGCGGGTGGGCCTACGATGCGGAGCCATCCCGCCCCACTCAGGCCCGCAACTCAGGACGAGTGAAACACTGCTGGATAGCTGGGTGTGGCTGGATGCCACGGAGGGGACTTGGGGCTAGTTGCCGGCGGGGGGATGCGCCTCTAGCCACTCGGTGGACAGCCGTTGGGCTTCGGCTATTTGTTCGCGAGTCATCCGCCGTTCAATAATGTCTTTGTCATTCTGCGCATACTCCTCTCCTTGGGCCGCCGTCAGATTGAACCACATATAGGCAAGCACATAATCCTCTGGGACGCTTCCGTCACCGGCGTATATAGACCCGAGGAAGTACTGGGCACTCGCATGCCCTTGCTCGGCGGCTAACCGAAGCCAGCGTACCGCCTCCGCATCGTCCTCCGGGACGCCTTGGCCATTGGCGTACTTATTCCCGAAGCGGTACTGGGCACGCATATGCCCTTGATCGGCTGCTAACCGATCAAAACTGGATGCGACGATACGAGGGATGGCCCGGGCCGTGGTACGTCTCCTTTGGAACGGGTCCGGCTATTATCTTGTCGTCATGACGCCACTTGCTGGCCCTTGCCGGAGCCAGGATCAGATTTTGGCACAGTGTGGCATGAGGAACACCTTAGTTGAGTGGCTTAAAACAACTATTTACGGGGCGTGGCGCAGCTCGGTAGCGCGCCTGCTTTGGGAGCCAATTTCTGGCGTCGGTGGGCGTCGGCCACCGTCGGAAATGCTGGATTTCTGCGTCAGTTGCGTGGGCCAGCGTCGGTGGGCGTCGGAGCAATCTTTGGCACAGTTTGGGATCTTGTTGGATGTTCCTTGCTATGACGGCGCAAATGGTCGGCGTGTGGCCGTCATAGCCTCACTAACTGCAGCTTGCGAAGCATCCATCCAGGCGAAGGCTGACGCGACTCTCGTGCCTGGCGACGAACAACTGACCCGGGGTCAGCCGCCCGGCACGAGCCTCAGCCGATACGCCGCGTTCGCTTCGACGGCTTCCCGACTGAACGACATCGGGAAGTACTCCTGGTCGGCCCAGCTCTGCGCGAGATTGCCGTAGAAGGGGCTTCCGGGACGGCCGGACTGACCGGGTGCGTTCGTCGCGACCGAGCCGTCGAGATCGGAGAAGTCGATGATCTCCCGATACGTTGCGCCGACTGCGGCCACCGTACCCCCACCGCCGAGCCGCTCGACCGCGGGTATGTCGAATGCGGACACGAGCGAGTGGGGAAACTCACTCCGATTCGTGCGACCCCACCGCCACTGCGCCGGATCGTCGCCCTGCTGCTCACGGAGCCGCTCGAGCGCGGTCGCGAGTGCCGCCTCAGGGTCGATGTTGGTTGGAGCCGGTCCCCCCCCGCGGCCTCCACCCGACAAGATGAGACGCAGTTGCCCGAAGATGGCTGCCGCACGATTGTTGCGGTCGTACACAGCGTCCCATGCGGCTAGCTCCTGCCGGTACCGCTCGATCTCCGGATCGCCGGAGGTCCATCCGCGGAAAAGCTCCAGCGATGTCGCCGCCGAGGCCGAATAGGCGTCATGCTGCAGATCGCGGGAATCCTGGACGGTGAAGTCGCTGCCGCCGGCGAGCAGGCTGGAGACGCGATCGAAGCGCGCGAACGGGCCCTGGGTCTTGAAGAAGAGGGGGGGGTCGTATCCCTCGGGGTGAATGTCATTGTTTGCGGTCGCGATCCATCCGCGTTCCGGGTTCAACTCGCGGGGAAGGTCGTCGCGAAATCCGTCCCACTCGTACGCGCCGGTTCCGGGGACGGGCAAACGACCCTGCCACCCGTCTCGTTTCGGAGAGAGAGCCGACGCCTGCCAGGCGATATTCCCGTCCGCGTCACCGCAGACCATGTTCTCGGTCGGAGCCATCCAGGCGTCGAGCGCATCGAGGAATTCGACGCAGTCGTTCGCGACGTTGAGGCGAAGCGCCGCCAGGTATCCGGTCGACCCCGGCTCGTGCATCGTCGAGCGCAGCGCATACGCCTTTTGGTTCTCTGCGTCCTCGTAGAAAATGGGACCGTGA
>CAUZVZ010000209.1:0-3485 GCA_963583605.1 Gemmatimonadales bacterium UBA6960 | reverse complement strand
ATGGTCATCGCACGTCCGATCGTCATCGTGCCGTGAGACCCACACGTGTCGTGTAACCACGAAGTAGGGGTTGTGGGCCTGGCCGCCGATCCGTCTGTGCATATCCTTTGATGAAGTCTTGGATCGACCCGGCCTGCCTCGAAGGGCGCACCGTTCGTCTGACACCCCTTCTACGCAAGCATGCCGGTACCCTGTGGAGCGTAGGACAGGACCCACGTATATGGCGCTGGTGGCCCTGGAGGACGGAGACGGCCGCCGATTTCGAAAATATCGTTGCGCGGGCATTGCAGTGGCCTGTGACCGGTTCGGGCCAGACCTTCGTGATTGAGCATCGTGATGGCGGGGAGGTGCTCGGCAGCACCTCGTATCTCAACGCCGATGTCCACAATCTCAGGGTCGAGATCGGCGCGACCTGGATCACCCCAGCTTGGCAACGCACGGGGGTGAATAGAGAGTCCAAGTGGCTGCTCCTTCAGCACGCCTTCGAGGATCTGCACGCCAATCGAGTCGAGTTCAAGACCGACTCAAGGAACGAGCGCTCTCGGACCGCTCTGGCGAGGATCGGAGCCGAAGAAGAGGGGACGTTACGCAATCACATGGTATGCCCCGACGGGTCGCTACGGCACAGCACTTATTTCAGCGTGACCGTTGAGGATTGGCCACGCGTGAAAAGGCATCTGACAGGGTTGAGGGACCATTACCCGTCAAGCATCGCGAAAACGTAGTTCTTGCCCCCCCGGTTCGTCACAGATCGAATCTCGTTACGAACCGTGTCTCATGCCATGAAAAACCAGTACAGGAGGAGCGCTTACCGCTCGGGACGCTCCAGTTCAAGTCCGTGCAGATCGTCGTAGAAGTTGAACATCTCTCGGTTGTAGTCCACCTTCCGAGCCCTCTCGAACGGCTCGATGATCTCGAAAAGCATCTTGAGACGTTGAGCCATAGTAAGGTGACCCCTCAGATCTTCCGGTTCTAGAAAGCCGTGGCTGCAGAATTGCTGGACCTTGCGGAAGTAGGACTTGATCAAACGACGTGCGGCGTTCGTGCGCTCCACGATCAGGCGGCACTCCTCTGGCAAGACCTCCACACGATCCAACTCACGGAAGAGATCCGCTGCCCAGTCGCCGTGCTCTCCACCACTCCACTGCCGGACAAGTTTGGCTGCATGGTAATATTCCTCCGACCAGAACTGATCGTGAAGGTGGGAAACCAGCAGTGTGCGATCGGTGGGTTCGGATCCCGTCACGTTCTTTCTCTACTCCTTCCCCCTGCGCGGCAGAGCCCGGCACCCTCGTCAACACGAATCGAAACTGCCCCACTAGCCACCCATGGAGCAAGAACCGCCCCGAACGAGGAAGTGCCCAACGTGGCCGGAAGCAGTAACGTGTCCGACCCTAAGGCCACATAATCGCATCCGGAGGCATACCTGCACCACCGACTCCTGACAAGCTTGGCATTCCTAGTGACGGCGGCCTGTGCGGTGGACCCCCCCGCCATCTCCGTCGGAGCCGTGACCTTTGCCGAAACCGAGCTCCTTGGACTGAGTGATGCACGCCGTGCCCAGCTTGCCGAAATCACCGCGTTTGGGATGGCCACCGCGCGGGAAGAACTGCCGCTCAAGTTGGCGCCGATGCTCAACGAGGTGAGAGACGCCGCGCTCCTGAGGCAGTTCGTAGCCGAAACGGTTCTGGCTGAGTCCGGGGTGGGTGACGACCAACTTCGCGCCCACTACCTCACGAACCCCATGCTCGAACTGACCGTGCGCCACGTTCTCTTCTTTTCAGAGCGCTGGCGGGCCAACTCCCATAGGGAGTTGGCCCGAAGGAAGGCGGAGGCCGCGATCGTGCGCCTCGAAGCGGGTGAGCCTTTTGAGGACGTAGCCGCGGAACTTTCGGAAGAGCCCGGGGCCGAGGGCCGTCAGGGGTTGCTCCAACCCGGGCGCGAGGGCTCTTGGGTCTCCGAATTTTGGAACGCCGCCTTTGCGTTGGAGCCGGGAGAGATCAGTCCGGTCACCGAAACACAGTATGGGTTTCACGTGCTCCGCCTCGAGGACCGGCAGGTCGTCCCGTTCGAGGAGGCTCGTCCGGCTGTAGTGGCGGGGGTCTTCGCTCTGATGGGATCGGTCGAGAACTCCGCGGAGGGCATCTCCATCGAGGACGCGCGAGCTTCCACGACCGTCGTCCCCGAGGCGGACCTAGCGGCCATAACCCGAGACTTCGAGGATCGGACGCTTCGATGGAGCACGGCCCTGGGATTCGCTCCCGGACTCACAAACGCCCAAGTGAAAGAAGCCGCGCGAGCGGCGTTGGGGGCTACTGAGCAACTTGCGACGATCGCCCGCAGCGAGCTGCGAGAGGTGGCTCCCATGCTCCAGGTGGCCTACCCAATCACATTCGGTGGGGACGGTGGGACGGAAACACTCGCACCACTCCGGCCGTAGAAGAAGGCATGACGGCACACACCACACGAAAGATCACGTTCTTGATCGGGTTCGCCGCCTATTTCAGTGCCATTTGGTACCTATGGAATACTCCAGCCATATACCCGCTCAAGGTTTTCGTAGTCCTTCTCCATGAGATCAGCCACGCGGTGGCGGCGGTCGCCACCGGTGGCACGATCGAGCGGATCATACTGGACCCGGATCAAGGCGGCGCCTGCTACTGTCCGGGAGGGAACGCGTTTCTAACGCTGTCGGCAGGATACCTCGGAAGCCTGGCTTGGGGCGGTCTCCTGATCTCTGCGAGCCAGCTCAAACGCATCAACAGCCGGTGGTTCACGGGCGCCGTTGGGCTTCTCGTGATCGGCCTGACACTCGCGTACGTGCGCAGTACGTTCGGCTTCTGGTTCGGCCTCAGCTTCGGCTTCGTCCTCGTGATCGGAGCGCTCCGCCTCCCTGCGGTCGTCAATCAAGGGATCCTGGTGACGTTGGGGCTCACGAGTTGCCTTTACGCCATCCTCGACATCAAGAGCGACGTGCTCGATCGGCCGGAACTCCGATCCGACGCCGCCATGCTCAGTGAGCTCACGGGGATCAATACCTTGGTGTGGGGCGGCCTATGGATCGCCGTGGCCATCCTGGCTAGCACGTGGCTGTTACATTGGTCGTACCAAAGGGCCTGAGCCCTACTACATCTAGTAGGCAAGACGGTCATCGGGGTGGGCGCCGGGTGGCCGCGGAACGCTCCCTTGATCTCGCCCACACCGACCGATACCTTGGCCTTGGCCGTGACACTGGCCTGGGCCGTTCCCAGCCTCCAGTGAGGGGGAGGGGAAACGGACCGCGGGTCTTAGAGCCCGCCGGCGATAAGCCCAAAGTCGACCCGAGATTGAGGAGGTGATCAATTGTCTAGTCCATGTAGTCTGCCCAACCTGGCGAGGGCAAGCGATCGCTGCTTCGGTTTGTAGGAGCCGAAACGGCTTCAGCTGTCCGCACCGGTAGCGGCCTTCGCGCCGGGTCGCGGCAGACAAAAACGCGCCGTCGGGGT
>CAUZVZ010000208.1:0-3534 GCA_963583605.1 Gemmatimonadales bacterium UBA6960 | reverse complement strand
TTTCGTCCGAGGGAAGCTGGACAACCGAAACGGTCATCGCGGCGGTCTGGTCGGCCGCCATGCGCTGGATGGCCAATCCGATAATCTTCTTGGCCTCGCGGTCGGCCGTTCGTTGGGCTTCTTCCTTAACTTCGCGGAGCGTGTTGGCCGCTTCGGCCCGGGCTTCGGCCTGCAACTCTTCCAAGAGTTCCTTCTTGGCCTCGGATTGGGACGTCCCGGCAAGGGACTCGAGCCTGGCGCGGACCCCCTCTCGATCCTGTTCCAGGCCCCGGGTTTGGGCAGCGAGTTCTTCCGTACCGGTCTCCAACTCCTTCGCGCGTTTCCCCTGCGCGGACTCCCGGTCGTTCAGATTGTCGAAGCGGCGGTCGAGAGCCGTCGAGCGCTCCGCGAGCCGTCTTTCGGCCCTCTCGACTTCCTCGCGGTGGTTGGCCTCTTCCCGTTTCCAAGCTTCTCGAAGCCGGATGACCTCCTCTTTGCCCTCCAGCACACGGGAGGTTCGGAAGTTGTCCGCCTCTTCCCCAGCACGGGCCAAGATCCTGGAAGCCTCATCCGCGGCGGCTGCCACAGCTTTTTTTTGACGCGATCGCTCCACCAAGCCGCGTCCGACATATGCCACGGCTCCGAAGAGCAACGCCACAGCCACCGCCAGTCCATTAACCAGCGGATCCATTTATTTGGCTCCAAAATCGGACGCGAAGAACGGGCATCCGAACGGTGAGCGTACGTTGTCCTGTGTGACAATAGAATTCCGGCTCCCGCGGACGCAAGGAGCGCCGGGTCAACCGCCGGAAGCGCTGTCCTCTAGAAGGGCCGCGAGTGCATTCACCCGCTCAGAGATCTGGGAGCCGCTCAACTCCTGCGTGTCCTGAGCTTGGAAGAGCTCATCCGTGATCGAAAGGGCAGCGAGGATGGCCACCTTATGGGCCTCGATGAGTCCGACCTGCTTTTTGATTTCGTGGAACCGCCGATCCACATACGCCGCACACCGCGCCGTGTACTCCGGCTGGGCGGTCGAGCGAATCGTGTGCTCTTCGCCGGCGATGCTGACGGTGACCGACTCTCTTCTGTCGTCCGTCATGATTTCTCCTCCAGAAACTTGACCCGCGCCAAGAGTCGCTCCACGCCGGCGCGCCCCTCGTCGAGACGACTTCTAAGATCGCCATTTTCCTCTTTGAGGATATGGAGCTTCTCGAGCAATTCGCGTGGGCCCTCCTTGCCGGAAGTCACGCCCTTGAGCAGGCCCTCCAGTGCCTCACCCTCCGCTCGCATTCGGACGACCTCATCCCGGAGCCGCTCCACCTCTTTGATCTGGGCGTTCACCGCACTTTCCAGCCGTTCGACGGCCTGCTCCGGTGACACGCCCTCGGACACGAGTTCCGTCTTAGAGCCGCTGCTCGACACCCAACCCCTCCCGCAAACGCTTCACGATTTTCCCGACCACGCGATCCACTTCCTTGTCCGTCAACGTACGATCCCACGCTTGGAGTTGAAGACGAAACGCCAAGGAGCGATGTCCCTCTTCCACGCCGTCTCCCTGGTAGAGGTCGAACACCGTGACCCGCTCTAGGAGCTCGCCCCCGGCATCCGATATGGCATCCGACACGGCCGACGTGGCGACATCATAGGGGACGAGCAGCGCCAGGTCACGATCCACGCCCGGGAACGGAGAAAGCGGCCGGTACGCGGGCGTGGTCATGGCCACCGGTTCAGCCGGAAGCGTCAGCTCCATCGCCCAGACCTCACCTGCCCAAGCCGGCGCGTCGATTCGCTCAGACCGAACCTGGCCCGCGACCCCCGTCGGAGTGCCGTCTCCAGCCAACAGAGCGAGGGCCGTCGGCGGCACAAGCAGCCCGCGGGCCAAATCCTCAGCCGGATCCGCGGCAGAGTCGTCCTCAGAGTTCTCCACGGCGGAACCGACATCAGCGGGCACGGTCACCGCCGCCCCCTCCCACCCCGATTCCGCTAAAACGGTCTCTACGAGGCCCTTCACGTCCGAGAAGTCGACCGCCTCCCCGGATCCAGACCAGTGCTCAGGTTCCCTGCGTCCGGTGATCACGAAAGCGACATGGAGATCCTCCCGTGGAGGCTCCCCAGCATCGGCGGCGTGGAACACAGTACCGAGTTCGAACAGTCGCACGTCTCTCGCTCCTCGGGCGAAGTTGTACTCGACGTTACGAACCAGACCAGGAATCAACGACGATCGTAACCTATTTTCTTCCATTGAGATAGGATTACTAAGTTCAACTTGTCCTTCATGCTTCGGAGCGAACGCCGGATTGGTCGCTTCGAACAGTCCCTCGCCCGAAAGCACGGTGCGGAGACGGTCTTCGAGTTGGAAGACGGGGTCGTCCTCGACGGTCGTCGGTCGGGCCGCCGCCAGATCCTCCGGGAAGCGGTCATATCCGTGCGCCCGAGTGACCTCTTCGATCAAGTCGATCTCGCGGGTCACATCGTAGCTGCGGAATCCCGGAACCATCACGCTCAGATCGTCACTGGCCTTTGCCTTTCCACCCCCCTTCGACCCTCCCCCATTCTCAACCGTGAATCCGAGCGGCGTCAGCAGCGCCCTCAGTTCGGCGTCATCAAACCGGACGCCGAGCACCTGCTCGACCCTGGCCGGCCGAAGTTTCAGCGCTGAGGCCTCCCAGGGCCGCGGCAGGACGTCCAGGATCGGGCCATCGACTTCGCCGCCCGCGGTGGCGAGGATAACCTCCAACGCGCGCTTGACCGCGGGAAGGTGACCCTCCGGATCCACGCCCCGCTCAAACCGGTAGCCGGCGTCCGTCGAGATCCCAAGCGCGCGGCGCGTACGGCGGATCGACTTCGGCTCGAAGAGAGCGCATTCCAGTAGCAGATCGGTGGTATCCGACGTGACGGAGGAGTGCATGCCACCCATGATTCCCGCAATATCGTGCGGCACCGCGGTGTCACAGATCAACAGCATCTCAGAGTCGAAGTTGTGCTCCAGTCCGTCAAGCGTCTGCATGGTTTCGCCCTTGGAGGCCTTCCGCACGATCAGGCTCGACCCCTCCAGCTTGCCCAAATCATAGGCGTGCATCGGGCTGCCCATCTCCAGCATGACGAAGTTCGTCGCGTCGACCACGTTATTGATGGTCTGCTGGCCGACCGCCCGGAGCCGGGCGGCCATCCACTGAGGTGAAGGTTCTACCTTCACGCCACGAATGATCACGCCGAGAAACCGATAGCACTGTTTCGGTTCGTCGATGCGAATGGTCACGTCACCGTGGGACACCTCGCGTTCGCCGCTCTTCACCTCCAGGTCGAGCGGGCTCGCTCCAGGAACCGGCGCCAAGGCCACTCCGGCGACCCCGCCTGGAGCCACCTCCCTGGCGATCCCCACGTGCGAGAGCCAGTCACCGCGATTCGGGGTGACCTCCACGTCCATGCGGACGTCGTCCAAGCCGAGCACCTCGATGAGTGACTGACCTGCCGAAACGTCTCCGGACAGAAGCATGATGCCCGACGCATCCCGGCCCAACCCGAGCTCCTTCTCCGAACAGAGCATCCCGTTGG
>CAUZVZ010000207.1:0-3675 GCA_963583605.1 Gemmatimonadales bacterium UBA6960 | reverse complement strand
CGGAAGTGGCGGAACTGGCAGACGCACTAGCTTGAGGGGCTAGCGAGCCAATGGCTCATGGGGGTTCAAATCCCCCCTTCCGCACCAGATTCCAGAAAGGCCAGCAGTTGCTGGCCTTTTTCGCGTTTTGGCGGCGACAAGCTCACGGATAGCTCACGAACTCTAGTAGGCGGACCCCGAAGGGGGCCTGTTCAGGAACTGGAGGGTGTGTGTGCCAGAATGTCCGTGCTGAGCCATGGGTGTAGAACTGGACTGTCTGCCGGCGTCGCTCGCCATCGGCACCGCCCGGCTGGTCTGACGGTTTTTGGCGCGGTCGACGGAGGGCGCGCTCGGAGCGGGGGGCGGTGGTTCCGGCCGAGGAGTAGAAGGGGCTGAAAGGACCAACGGAAGGGAACTATGTGTGGAATCTTCGGCGTACTCTCCGGGACGAGCGATGCGACTCCCGAAGGCTTCGAGGGTGACCTTGAGCGCGCTTCGTGGCTTCTGAGCTTCCGGCCCTGGGAGGAATGCTCGCCAGAGGCGCTCGGCAGAGCCCTGGAAGCCCTGAACGAGGCACGAGCGCTCGGGTATCGGCTCACCGGCCGTGCAGGGTTCCTCGCTCTCGTTGGGAACTCAAAGCTGCGCCAGCGACTGGCGGAGACCTCTGGAGCGCTCACCGAATGGGTGCGGGGGCTCGACTCGTACGCTGAACAGCGAAAACTCAAGGGTGCGGGCGAGGCCGAGTTGCTGAACGCACTCATCGTGGGCGGGTGGGACTTGGCGTGGCAACTCGACCGAGATGTCTTGGCCAACCTGGAGTTGGCGAGGCGCCTCGCGGGAGGGGACTCCGATTCGGAGACCGCGTGTGCCCACGGCTGGCAACTCAATGTGGTCCTCAACAACATCGACCGTCTTGAAGTCCGGGGCCGCGACTCGGCGGGTATAGCCGTGTATGCACACTTCCCGTCGGCGGCGGTGCTCGAAAATTTTCTGGTTGGCGAGGGGAGCCGCGCGGGCGAGCTCCAGGTGCGGAGCGGTTACCCCGCGTTGTCCCACCGCTCGGTCACCCGCCCGGGAGGTCCCACCGGCAGGACCCTTCTGTTCACGTTCAAGGTGGCAGAGGAGGTGGGCGAGATGGGGGCCAACACAAGGATGCTGCGTGGGGCGATAACTGAGGACGGTCTCTTGCAGGCCGTGATTCGTGCCCCGGGCGTCGAGTTACAGCCTCTCGCGCACACCCGTTGGGCGTCCAACGGCGTCGTGTCTGTGCCTAACTGCCACCCGATTGACAGCACGATCTTCAGAAACGGGGTCCCGCTTGAAGGGTGTGGGGGCAGGGTCGTCGCGGTGCTCAACGGCGATGTCGATAACTATCAGGACCTGTTCCAGCGTTACGTCGGGGATCGGGGTCTGGCGATCGATGAGGAGATCACAACCGACGCCAAGATCGTCCCGCTGGTCGTGGGCCACCACTACCAGAACGGCGTCTCGCTGGAAGAGGCCTTTTGCACGGCGTTCGAAGAGTTCGAGGGGTCGATGGCGATCGGCCTCATGGCGGTGGACCGACCAGGAGAGTTCCTTTTCGGGCAAAAGGGGAGCGGGCAGGGGCTTTTCCTCGGTCCTGCCGGCTCGAGTGTTATTGCCGCCTCGGAGATGTACGGGCTGGTGGAAGTCACCCAGCAGTACGTGAAGGCGGAGGGGGAGCGGAGCCCGAGGGGAGAGATCTTCCGCGTCAGCCTGCGAGATGGCGCCATCACAACCCGGCTGATCACGGCGGACGGCGAGCAGGAGGTCCCCCCCGAGCGGGTCAAGCGCTCGGAGATCAGCACGCGCGACATCAACCGAGGCGACTATAGGCGATACCTCCTGAAGGAGATCTCCGAGTCCGTGGACTCGGTTCGCAAGACGCTGAGAGGCAAGTTCGAGATCGACGCCGGGGAAACCCCGCACTTTTTCCTGGGGCCGCAGACACTCGACCCTGTTCGCCTGGACGCGCTGCGGCGGGGAGCGATCCGGCGCATTCTCGTCATCGGTCAGGGGACGGCGGCCATCGCCGCGATGGGCATTGCAGACCTGCTCGCGCGCGCGCTGTCCGGGTCGCGCATCCCGCTTCAGATCCTGGCCATGAAGGCCACGGAGCTGTCCGCCCACGGCCTCGACGATGACTTCTCCGGCACCCTCGTCATCGCCGTCTCGCAGTCGGGGACCACCGCGGACACGAACCGCACGGTGGATCTGGTGAAGGAGCGCGGGGCATGGGTAATAGCCATCGTCAACCGGCGCAATTCCGATCTAGTGTACAAGTCCCACGGCGTCCTCTACACATCGGACGGACGTGACATCGAAATGTCCGTGGCCTCGACCAAGGCGTTCTACGGTCAGAATGTGGCCGGCCAGGTGCTGGCCCTCGCGTTGGCGGAGGCACTCAACGCGCTTCCGCCGGACCGGTTCCGTAGTGAGGTGGAGGCGCTCCGCCAGCTTCCTCAGGCCATGGAGGCCACCCTCGCCTTGAGTCCCCGCGTGAAAGAGCTTGCTGACCGGTACGCCCTGTGTCGGCCCTACTGGGCGGTCGTCGGAAGCGGGTCAGGGAAGATCGCCGCGGATGAAATTCGGATCAAGCTGAGCGAGCTCTGCTACAAGTCGATCGCCACCGACTTCATCGAGGACAAGAAGCACATCGACCTGTCGGCCGAGCCGCTGATTCTCGTCTGCGCCAACCGGACGTCGCCATCGACGATCTCGGATCTGGTCAAGGAGGTGGCGATCTTCAAGGCGCACCAGTCGATTCCGCTGGTGATCACTGAGGAGGGAGAGCATCGTTTCGACCCCTACGCTTCCGGCACGATCGCCGTTCCCGTGTATAAGGGAGCGCTGAACTACTTGCTGGCTACCATGGTCGGGCATCTGTTCGGTTACCACGCCGCGGAGAGCTTTGACCGGCAGGCCCACGAACTCCGTCTCTTGCGCAGAGATTTCGCGAAGGTCCGCAACCAGGCTTCCGACGATCCCCCGGAGTCCGCGGGGTTCGACCACGGCCAACTCCCCGCCCAGTTCCTGGAACGCGCCGCACGGATGGAGGAGCGTCTGGCCGACGGGGGGCTCGACGGCGGCCTCCGGCCTGGCACCGCGGTGCAGCTTTCGACGCTGTTCCAGTTCATGCTCGGCCGACTTTCTCTCGACTGCTTCGCCCACGAGGTCCGCCGCCTGGGAAGCTTCCCAAATCTCGACGATGCGGTGATTTCCATCTTGACCCGCGCCATGAACGAGCTGGCTCGGCCGATCGACGCCATCAAGCACCAAGCAAAGACTGTGACCGTCGGAGTGTCCCGCCCGGCGGACGCGCAGCCGCAGGGCGCCTTGTGGTCGGTGATCCGAGAGTTCGGACTACCCCGCAGTGAGGTGAGCCGCAGTCATCAAAATTTCCTCACTGCGTTCGAGCCACTTGTCGCCCGAGTCGCGGGGGCCACTCTCTATCGACTCAGCGGCCTCGACGCCGTGGGACGGCCACGGGTCGGTTCTACGATCCGGGTGGAGAAAAAGACCGGACTCGCGGCAACCATCCTGTCTCGCTGCGAGGACGATCAACCCCTCGCCGGTACGAAGTGGGGTGTTGCGAAGAGCCAGAACTTCTACCTCGGTTACGGTCAACTCGATGGACTCAAGATTCTTATACTCCCCATCGTGGGCGACGGTACG
>CAUZVZ010000206.1:0-3681 GCA_963583605.1 Gemmatimonadales bacterium UBA6960 | reverse complement strand
CCGGCACCAACTAGCTCCACCAACCTTTATCTCGGCGTTCCCTGCAGGATGCACCCTTGGATTACGAAAGCAGGACGCAGAAGACTTGGCCGAGACGCTGAACAAGGAGCTGGCCGAGGAGAAGCCGACCCCTGCGGCACCCAAGGCCGAGCGTGTCCCGGCTGCATGGAAGGACGTGACAATCACGTTGACGAGCGAGTTTCAGGTGCAGATACACGTTGGCGCGAATCCATCCCACGTCCAAACCTACGGAGACCTCGGATTCGAGAACCAACAACAAAACAAACCCGCGAAGGCGTGGGAGCTGTTCCTGAAGCTTGCCGAGGCCAAGCCCCAACGAATCGATCTCCCTCCCAAAAAGGATCGGAAGAGCTGGGAGCGAGAGACAGGTGACACGGAACGGCGCCAGATTCAAAACCGAAAGGATGAGATTAACAGCGCACTACGAACCGCGTTTGAACGCCTCGGGTACGAGATTCCGACGAAACCCGAACCGATCCAGCTCAACAAAAGGAACGACTGCTACGAGCCGAACTTCCACATCAAGCTGTCGAGTTCCTACAGCTAAACACTGGCAAGAAGAAGGCGCGTTGCAAATCCGTTCGGACGTGATTTCCACGTTTCCCACGTACGGCCCCTTCCAAGGCCCTAATCTCAAAAAGAAAATAAAATATTAACCCCTACCGAATAAAGGACTTAGGGGCTTGTGCGACCTAATTAGTTCCGCACCGAACTAATTAGGCCGGGTAGTCAGTATGACGACTACAGACACAAACAGCCTCACGCAACACTCAATAGATTCCACCCTGCTCAGACGACCCCAGGTCGAAGCCCTCACTGGCCTCAGACGCGCTGCCGTCTACATGCGGATCGCGGCCGGTCTCCTACCTCGGCCCGTGAAGATCGGAGTCCGTGTCAGCGGCTGGCCTGCCCGAGAAATGGCCGCCGTGAACGAGGCTCTGATCGCGGGGAGGTCCGACGACGAAATCCGGCAGCTCGTCGCGGATCTTGTCGCCCAGCGCACGGCAGGGGGTGACGAATAATGCGCACCCACTTCCGGCTCGATCTATTGCCTGACCCGGCAACGTATTACGCGAAAGAAGGTCACACCTTCCGGGGCAATGGTGAATGGCAATCGACGACATGTCCATTTCACGACGATACGCACCCCTCCCTGCGCGTGCGGCTTGAGTCGGGGTCCTTCATCTGCATGACCTGCGGCGAGAAGGGCGGGGACATTCTGGCATTCCACCAGAAGCGCCACGGCCAAACCTTTAAAGAGGCCGCGAAGGCCCTTGGCGCGTGGGAGGCGTAACAATGACTCCCTCTTCCCCCCCGAAAAACCGCGCAACCGCGCAACCGTCCGGTCTCACACTGGAGCAGTACGCCGACGCGAAGCGGCTGCCGGTCGAGAAGTTACGAAGATGGGGCCTATCGACGTACGGCGGGAAAATCAAGATTCCGTATCACCTTCCTGGCGGACGAGAGTCAGCCATGCGATATCGGCTGTCGCTTGTGGACGAACCTCGATTCCTCTGGCGGAAGGGCTCGAAACCGACGCTCTATGGTCTCGAACGAATCGAAAGCGCCAAGACCACGGGGTCGATAGTGGTGGTCGAAGGCGAGTCTGATTGCCATACGCTCTGGCACCACGACTATCACGCTGTGGGCGTCCCCGGGGCGTCGAGCTTCAAGTCAGCGTGGCTGACGCACCTCGATGGCATCTCCACCATCTCCATCGTGATCGAACCCGACGCTGGCGGGAAGCAGATGCTGGGTTGGATCGCGAAGCAACCAGAAGCATTCCAAGACCGCGTTCGATTGGTGAAATGCGGCGACCGCAACGATCCCTCCGACTTGCACCTCGATGATCCCGAACATTTCACGAGTCGGTTCAGAGACGCGCTAGAGGATGCCGAGTCATGGGCAACATACGCAGAGCGACAACGGTCGATCCGATCCGAGGGGGCGCGAAAAGATTACGAGTCGGTCGCCACCGCCAAGGGCCTGGCGGGTATCGGCGCGCAGCGCGAGCTTGCTCAGCTGCTTGACGAGGTCAGAGCCTTCATTAAGCGGTACCTCGTCCTACGCGACGACGAAGTCAACATCCTCACCGTGTGGACCGTTCACACCTTCTGCATCGAGGCGTTTGACTACACCCCGTACCTGGCCATCACGTCAGCGACACCGAGTGCTGGGAAGACGCGGGTGTTGGAAGTGCTCGATCTCCTCATCGACGACGGGACGCATGAGAAAAGCTGGTTGACTGCGAGCACCACGAAGGCCGTGTTGGTCCGGAAGATTGACGCCCTGCAACCCGTACTCTTGCTCGATGAAACGGATGGGGCCTTTAGAGGGAACCAGGAATATGCCGAAGCGTTGCGGTCCATCCTGAACTCTGGCTATTCCAGACGAAGTGGAACCGCGAGTCTCTGTATCGGTCCACAGCACGACTGGAAAGATTTCAAAACGTTTTGCCCAAAAGCCTTCGCGGGAATCGGCCGTAAGAACCTACCGGATACCGTGCTCTCGCGGTCTATTCCCATCGAGATGAAACGGAAACGGCGCGATGAGCGTGTCGAGAAACTTCGCCACCGTGAGGCTCTTGCGTTAGCCACCCCGATACGTGAACGGATCGAAGCCTGGGCCACACCGCAGATAAGCGCCCTCCAAGCCGCGAGACCAGCGCTGCCACCTGGCCTCGAGGGTCGGGCTGAGGATGTAGCCGAGCCGCTTCTCGCGATTGCGGACATGGGGGGTCAAGAGTGGGCGCGGAAGGTGCGACAGGCGGCGGTCACACTCTTGCGAGAGACGACCCGCGAGATGGAGAACACGGTCGAGTTGATGCTGCACGACACCAAGCGCGTCTGGCCTGGAGATGAACCGTTCGTCCTCTCGAAGGCGCTGCTCCAACTGCTGCTTCAACGCACCGAGAGTCCATGGTCGGAATGGCGCCACGGCAAACCACTGACCGAAGCTGGCCTCGCTCGAATCCTGAAGGAGGTATCCATCGTCCCCAGTCATAGTCCGGACAAGCGCAGTCGGGGCTATTACCGGGCCCATTTTGATGATCCGTGGAGTCGCTACTGCACGGCCGCACCCCCTGAGAAGGTGTCCGGGTGTCCCGAAGCCAATGAAACTGGGGTGAAACCGGAGGTATCGACCCGTCCGGAGACGAGGTCGGCGGACGGGTGGCCATCGCAGGATCCCCCAATAGATACGGGGGTAGCGGACACCTGGACGGGTACGACGGGAGGGGCGCTAGCGACAGGGGAGGGGGACATTGACCACAGCTTCTGACGTCCGTGAGGTCGTTACGATGCGGCATGGCTTCGTCGCTGAGCGTGACGTCCTTGAACGTTTGTGGAGCATCGAAGCCCGTGGCGCGTCCTTCGTCATCACCGAGACCGGGTTTGACGTCACGCCGCAGGGCATTCTGACCCACGGGGATCGTGCATTCCTACTCGCGCATCTCGACGAGGCCAAACGCATTGTGAACTACGAGGCGGATGACCCGCAGTCTCTTTGCGAGCCGTAACCCCCGTCCCCGTTGACCCGCTAGTTTTGTACCGGGTTACGAAAGTCAGTACCCCCCCCGCACTGCACCTGCACCGTCCGTCTGCGAGCGGGAGGGGTAACACCTACCCACCACGTCGCGGGAGCCGTAGACTGACCGGATGA
>CAUZVZ010000205.1:0-3698 GCA_963583605.1 Gemmatimonadales bacterium UBA6960 | reverse complement strand
ATTTCCCATCGATCCTAAGCCCCAGCGGTACCTCAAATCCGAGGATTTCAGGAGTCACGCGAAGCGCGACCCGCACGTCCCAACCCCGGAGCTCGCGCTGTTTCCGCCATCACTCCTCACATCGAAGTTATGGATCGGCATCTGTGCCCAGACATCAAGGTCCTCCACCAGGCCCACCGAAGCGGTCAAGAAAACCGAGCGGGTCCGGAAATTGCTTGCCGCCAGAAAATCCTGAATGTCACCATTCTAGTTGTAAAAGCTCAGGGACCGCTGACGAAAGAAGGAGATTTGGGCCCAGCCGCCACCGGGAGGCTGGCTGGTGATCGATCCGCCTTGTGAAAGAGTCGGCGATGAATGTGGAGCGCTGCAAATGGCTTGCCCCGAGAGGGACAACGGGAGAAACACGGTTAGTGTGAGGACCGAGAGACCGGACAGTCGAGTCAACATCATCACCCCCAGAGTGCTGGGTACGAATGGCAATCGCTTCGGGTCGACCAGCATTCGGCGCACGTTTTCAAACGTGGGCCCCGAGAGAATCGCTTGGTCGTCTTCTCAATCGACCGCGCGCAGAGAAGGTTCCCGCGTGAGGATTGTTCAAGACCCTTCGGGACCGAAGCCCAGTGCCGGGAGGGGGACTCGAACCCCCAAGGGCCGAAGCCCGCCGGATTTTGAGTCCGGTGCGTCTACCAATTCCACCATCCCGGCGAATCTACAATAAGGGGATTAGCAGCTTAGAACCTAACGTTTACAGCGTATAGCGAAAAGCACCGAGAGGCCCAATCCAAACGCCCTTATCCACCCACGTACTGGACCAAATCGAACTCTGCGATAGCGATCACGTAGTTGAACATGGCCCGCAATTCCGAGAGGCGGGCGGAAGTCACCGCGTCTTGGGCCAACCCAACCTCGTAGTTCGTGGACGCCCCTACGCTGAACCTCGTCACCTCGACCTCTGCGGCGCGCTCGGATACTTCACGACTCCGCTGCGCCGCTTGTAACAGAAGGAAGTAGTCGTTCACCGCCAAACCCGCGTTGGTCACCTCGGTAACGATGCCCAACTCCTGATTCCTCAGTGCCAAGTCCGTCTGCTCGATTTGAAGCTCCGCCCGCTGCAGGTTGGCCCTGGCCCCTTTGTTTCCGATGGGGTAGGAGAAATTCAGCGTGAGACTCCACGTCGGGGCGTCCCGTTCCCGGATGGAACTGAGTCCGTCCACATAACCGCCCGGCTGCACCAATGTCGGGTCGCCACCCAAGCCGGACCGATCGAAGAGGTCCCCGCCCGTTCCCTGGAGCGAATAGGCGGCAGTCAGGTTCAGATCCGGGCGTGTGTTGTTTCTGGTTACCGCCAGGTCCAGCTCTGAGATCTGCCGCTGCTGCCGTGTTTGCCTGAGGTCAGTGCGCTGCTCCAGTGCAATGGCGACGGCCGCATCGATGTCGACCACTTGCTCTAACAAGACGGGAAGCCCGATGGGATTCATCGTCTGTGCCAGGAGTGGGTCGTCGGTGCCACCCACCAAGAGCCGTTTGAAAATGAGCTCCTGATTTCGCCACTGGATCTCGGCATTGAGGAGGGACTGTTCGGCATTCGCCACTTGGGCTTCCGCTTGGATCACCTGCAAGTCGGACAGCGAGCCGAGTTGGACCCGGATCGCGTTCTGCGCGAGCAATTCCTGAGCCTGGGCCAGGTTGCGACGCTGAATCTCGATCTGCTCGATGGTTGCCCGCAAACCCCAGTACGCCACTTGGACCCGGTGGCTGATGTTCGCAATCTCCCTCGTCAACCCAAGATCGGCGATTTGGCCTTGGATCGCCTGGGTCTCCAGCGCTGTGCGCTGGTTGTCGGTCGAGAACCCCGCCAGCAGGGGTTGGGTGTAGTTGAATCTGACGGTGGAGCGGAAGCTCGGATTGAGGGTCGAGAAGGCGTTGTTCGTCTCCGTGCGACTGTTGTTAAAATCGGTGCTCAGCCGGCCTCCATACCAGGGCATCGTCTTGGAAAGAGAGGCGTTGTAGGTCTGACGCTGGGTCGAGGTCGAAGCGCCCCCGTCGAGCTGGCTCGTGGATTGGTTGGTGCTGTTGTTATATCCGTAGGTGCTGCTCAGCGTCGGGCTGAACACGGCTTCGGCCGCCTGCAGAGCGTATTGCTGGATCAGGGGGCTGAGCCTCGCAGTCTGTATGTCCAGGTTCCTTTCGAGAGCACGCGCGATGGCGGCGTCGAGCGTGATATCAACCAGCGTCCTATCTGGGTCGACGGGTGGCAGGGCAGTGCCGACCTCGTACGGCTCCGCCTCCTGCAGGCCCGACAAGTCCATGGGGATGACAAGCACCAAGCCCACCAGACCCACCAGCCAAACGGCGCAACGGTTGCTCTTCCCAGTCATGGTGTATCCTCTTCTTCGTTCAAGGCAACAAATTCTGATACCACGTATCCTCAAGATGTGGACACCGACCACGGCTGGAATGTTAGGACGGAATGGCGTTAGGGCGCCTGCCGCACCGTCTTCACCACAGAGTCGAAAACCGGTTTCTCACGGCATGCTGGGAAGGTGAGCGGATGGTTTGTTAGATGGTCGCTGGCTGGAGCCCGGGCATCTTCCCGAACCGCCTGGGCATCCTCGTCAGCGCCCCCTCGTTGTCACTTCGATGACCCCGCCCGAAAAGCCGGTGCCGTACTTCGTGGTGGCGTCGATGGCGCTCATATAGCGCATGTTTTCGATGCCGTCCACGTTCATCGAGCGCAGGTCTCCGAGTTGCCGTCGGCTGCTTCCGTCGATCACAACCCGGGCGTACACAGGGTCCCTACCAAAGGCGGTGTTGAAGCTTCGTTGGGGGCGTACCCAGCGCCGACGTATCAAATTGATGGTGGAATAGGCACTCTCGCCACGGTACTCTTCGAGTTCGGCTCGGGGGATGAAATCCCGGCCGCCATGCTCAGCGACCTCTGTCGCCGGTCCGCCCCCCGCGCCCAAGAGGGTGGCCACGACTCCGCTTAGGCCGATTGGAACCGGATCGAGCTCCGCGGAAAAGTCGACCGTCTCATCGGGGTTGACGATCCAAAACTGGGCGACCTGCGCGAGGAACGCGAAACGACCCACTTCGAACTCGTTGCTGCCCCACGCGATCGGTACCTCGGAGAGCAAAAAGTCACCGTTGCCATCGGTAAGCGCGACGACATCGCCGTTGAGTTTCACCACGGCGTTGCCAAGCGGCTCGCCACTGATCCCGTCGGTTATCCTACCGATCAGGGTAGCCGTCGGATCGGGTCCCTCCTCGAGTACGACGTCTCCGACGTCCTCGTTCGGGGCCAATTCCAGGTCCAAGGTGCGCGGCGCGAACCCGGCTCTACGGAAGTTCAGGAGACGCGTGCCCGCGGTGACACCCTCCAGTTGAAACGCCCCGAGGGCGCCCGTCGCGGCTGAGCCGGGTCCTTCATCCACGAAGACGAGCACGCCGCTCACGGGTTGATTCTCTGAGTCGACGACGGTGCCCGTCACCGTGCTGATTTTTTCCTGCCCCAGCACGGAGGACGACAAGAACACGGCGAACAATCCAAATCGGCTCAGAACCCGGGACCTCCCACTCCACATATCTGGAGGATAGCGAATCTAAAAACATGGGCACCGGCGAGGGCCAAAATGTTCGGGGCCAACGACTAGCCGGCAATTTCGTCCTTAGGCAAAGGACATCCCAGTCTCCTCCGT
>CAUZVZ010000204.1:0-3727 GCA_963583605.1 Gemmatimonadales bacterium UBA6960 | reverse complement strand
CGTCGACACCATCGAAGACATGCGAACCCTCTTCAACGGGATCGCGCTCGATGGAGTGTCCACGTCGATGACGATCAACTCCACCGCAGCCATCCTCCTAGCACTGTATCTCACGCTCGCTGACGAGACGGGTGTGGAGAGGAAAGCACTGGCCGGAACAGTCCAGAACGACGTGCTCAAGGAGTACGTCGCCCGAGGTACGTACATCTATCCGGTGGAACCCAGCCTCAGACTGGCCACCGATCTCGTCGCATTCTGCACCAGGGAGGTGCCGCAGTGGAATTCGATCTCGATCTCGGGCTACCACATCCGCGAGGCCGGCTCCACCGCCCCACAGGAGGTCGCGTTCACGCTGGCCAACGGACTCGCCTATGTCGAGAGCGTGCTCGCCGCGGACGTTCCGTTGGAGGATTTCGCGCCGCGGCTTTCCTTCTTCTTCGCCGCGCACAATGACCTCCTCGAGGAAGTCGCGAAATTCAGGGCTGCTCGACGCCTGTGGGCCCGGCTCATGAAGGACCGCTTCAACGCCTCGGATCGGTCGTGCCGTCTGCGCTTTCACACCCAGACGGGCGGATCGACGCTGACGGCTCAGCAACCGCACAACAATGTGGTTCGCGTTACCATCCAGGCCCTGGCGGCTGCACTGGGAGGGACTCAGTCCTTGCACACCAACGGCTTTGACGAGGCCCTGGCCCTGCCGACCGAAGAGGCCGCCAAGATCGCTCTTCGCACACAGCAGATTTTGGCCCATGAATCGGGAGTCACGAATACGGTGGATCCCCTCGCCGGCAGCTACTACGTGGAGGCCCTCACCGACGAGATCGAGAAGCGTGCTCGTGCAGATATGGACAAGATCGAGGGCCTTGGCGGAGCACCCAATGCCATCGAGTTCATGCAGGTTGCGATTCACGAGTCCGCGTACCGCCACCAGATGGAGATCGAGAAGAGCGACCGCCGGGTGGTGGGCGTGAACATTTTCGAGGAAGAGGCCATGTCGGCCGCGAGCCCAGATTTTTCTGAATTGGAGGCGGATCAAGGACGTAGGCTGGAGGCCTTCAAGGCACGGCGAGACTTTGGGAATACCTCCCAGGCGCTCGAAGGAGTTCGATCCGCGGCCCGGGCGACCGACAATTTGATGCCTCCGGTGATCGAAGCCGTGAAGGCCTCAGCCACGCTCGGTGAAATCAGTGAGGTGCTGCGGGGGGAATGGGGGACGCACGACGCATAGTGTCCGGAGCCATGACACTAAACGCCGATTGAATAAGTGGTTACCTTTGACCGCTGTTGGGCCCAGAGAGCGGGTGTGCCAACTCCGCGGTCGTGCGCCATCACGGGTGCTGTAGCCGGCCATATGCCGAATCACTGATTGACGCGAATCCAAGATGCCGACGTACGAGTATCGTTGCCCGAAGGGTCATGAATTCGAGCTGTTTCAGCGCATGTCCGATGAGCCCCGGACGCCCTGTCCGGAGTGCGGAAAGATCGCGGAGCGTCTCCTGTCCGGCGGGGCCGGCCTGATCTTCAAAGGCGAGGGGTTCTACATCACGGACTACCGGAGTGACGAGTACAAGAAAGCCGCGTCGTCCGACAAGGAAGTGGCCTCCGACAAAGGAGCGGCCTCCGATAAGGTAGCGAGTGGTTCCAGTTCGGCCTCCGGAGGAGGGTCCAGCGAGGGTGCCGGTTCGTCCGACAAGCGGGCGAGTTCGTCCGGCGGCGGCGGTTCCGATGGGGGTTCAAGCAAATCGAAGGGTGCTTCCTCCGACTCATCGACGGCATCGGGTGGGTCGAAAGCTTCCGGCGGCGGCAAGTCCTCCTCCTCAGACGCCCGACCGGGGCCGAACGACTGAGATTTCATGTCTGAAGAAGCCATCAGGGAAGCGGTCCAGAGGGCACTCGCCGAGATGGGCGTGGAAGATGCTGAGGTGCGCTTCGAGCAACCCAAGGATCCCAGCCACGGTGACCTGACCACGACTGTCGCCTTGACGCTCGCAAAAACCCTGGGACGGTCGCCCCGCGCGATTGCCGAAGAGCTTGCTGAGAAGATCGCCGCCAAAGACTCGGTCGTCGCGGAGTCCGGCATCGAATCTGCGAGCGTGGCCGGGCCGGGCTTCTTGAACTTCAAGCTCAGCTCTGGGCAGGTCGCCTCTGGACTCGTGGAGATCATCGCCGCGGATGAGGATTACGGGCGGTGCGATGAAGGCGGGGGGGAAGCGATTGTGGTCGAGTTCGTCTCGGCAAATCCGACGGGGCCCTTGCACCTCGGGCACGGACGTCAGGGCGCGATCGGAGACGCGATCGCGGGCCTGCTGGACTGGACCGGATGGTCCGTGAGCCGGGAGTACTATTACAACGATGCCGGAGCCCAAATCGATCGCCTGGCCGAAAGTGTTTGGGCCCGGTACCAGCAGCGATTTGGGCAAGATGCGGAGATCCCCGAAGGGGGGTACCAAGGGGAGTACGTCGCCGAAATCGCGGCGAGTTTGGCGGAGGAACACGGAGATCGCTTTGTAGTGGAGCAGTACGAAGAGGCGTCGGGGATCATGCGGAAGACCGCGGTGCGTATCCTTCGGGATGAGCAGGACAGGGACCTCTCCGATTTTCGCATCCACTTCGATGTCCACTTCCTGGAGTCCTCCCTCTACGAGGACGGTCGGGTGAATGCCACCGTCGAGGCCCTCCGAGAGACCGGCAAGGTATTCGATCTCGACGGGGCGGTCTGGCTTCGCACGACTGAGTATGGAGATCAGAAGGATCGCGTCATGATCAAGAGCGATGGATCTCCGACCTACTTTCTTCCCGATGTGGCGTACCATATCGACAAGTGGGAGCGTGGCTTCCATCGCGCCATCAACGTCCAGGGAGCCGATCACCACGGGACCGTTGCCCGTGTGCAGGCGGGGACTGAGGCGCTCGGGCTACCGGCGGCGTACCCGGAGTACGTGCTCCATCAGATGGTTCGGGTCGAGCAGGACGGTGAAGAAGTGAAGTTCTCGAAGAGGGCGGGATCGTACACGACGCTTCGGGAGCTCATGACGGAAGTGGGCGTGGACGTCACGCGCTATTTTTTCCAGATGAGGAAACCGGATGGACACCTCGTCTTCGATCTGCGTCTCGCCCTGGACCAGTCGGACAAGAACCCGGTGTACAAGGTGCAGTACGCCCACGCCCGCATGTGCAGCATCTTCAACAAGGCCGGGGTGGCGCGTTCATCCGTGGGTACGGAAGACGTCGATCTGTCGCTGCTCACGACGGACGCAGAGCGGGAGGTCATCAAGGCACTCGTCCAATTCCCGGATTTGGTCCGCAACGCAGCGCGCCTGCGGGCGCCCCACCTGATCTGCAACTACTTGGAGCAAACGGCGGGAGCGGTCAATTCGTGGTATCATGCGGGCAATCCGAGCCGAAACCCCGAATTGGCGGTGCTTTCGGAGGATGCGAGCCTTCGCGACGCGCGACTCGCCTTGGCTCGTTCGGTACAGATCGTGCTTCGAAACGGACTGGCTGTGTTGGGCATCGGGGCTCCGGAGCAGATGGCTCGGGACGATGACGCAGCTGGGTAGGGATAGGCACCACCCGACTAGATAGGGATAGGCACCAGCCGACTGGGTAGGGAGTAGGCACCAACAGAGAGGTTGCTCAATGTCGATCTTGGTGGTGGGAAGTGTGGCTCTCGACTCAGTGGAAACGCCGTTTGGATCCGCCGACCACGTGATTGGTGGATCAGCCG
>CAUZVZ010000203.1:0-3732 GCA_963583605.1 Gemmatimonadales bacterium UBA6960 | reverse complement strand
ATCGTGATCGCCGCCGTCAGCGTCGTCTTCCCGTGGTCCACATGCCCGATCGTTCCCACGTTTACGTGAGGCTTCGTACGCTCGAATTTTGCTTTACCCATCGCTCGTTCCTCGTGGCTCCCTTATCTCAAGAAAGAGGCCGTCAGCGACCACTGCCATTGGCATTGATGATCTCTTCGGCCTTGCTCTTCGGTACTTCCTCGTAGTGCGCGAACTGCATCGTGTAAACAGCGCGACCCTGGCTCAGCGAGCGCAGGGTCGTTGCGTATCCAAACATCTCGCCCAGCGGGACGCTCGCCCCGATGACTTGAGCGTCGCCGCGGTCGGTCATCCCACCCACCTTGCCACGACGGGAGGAGAGGTCGCCGATAATGTCCCCCATGTAGTCGGAGGGGGTTACCACCTCGACGTCCATGACCGGCTCCAAGAGAACGGGAGCTGAGCGTTTCACTCCATTCTTGATCGCCATGGATCCGGCGATTTTGAAGGCCATTTCGCTCGAGTCCACGTCGTGGTATGAGCCGTCGATCAACTCGACTTTCAGGTCGATGACCGGGTATCCCGCCAAGACCCCAGAGTCTAGGGCCTCTTTGATCCCCTGCTCGACCGAACTGATGTACTCCCGCGGAATGGCGCCACCCTTGACCCGATCCTCGAACACGAAGCCGCCCCCAGACGCCAGGGGCTCGATGTTGATGACCACGTGGCCATACTGCCCGCGTCCCCCGGACTGCCTCACGAACTTGCCCTCGATTTTCTCAGAGCGGTTTCGGATCGTCTCCCGGTACGACACCTGTGGGCGCCCGATATTGGCTTCCACGATGAACTCACGCCGAAGCCGGTCGACAATGATCTCGAGATGCAGTTCACCCATACCGCTGATGATGGTCTGGCTCGTCTCCTCGTCCGTGTGGACGCGAAACGTCGGATCCTCATCGGCCAGCTTGACGAGCCCGTTGGTGAGTTTGTCCTGGTCGACTCGGGTCTTGGGCTCGATCGCCACCGAGATCACGGGCTCGGGGAAGTCCATCGCCTCGAGAATGATCGGGTGGTCCGGATGGCAAATCGTGTCCCCGGTCTTCACGTTCTTGAGGCCGATGATCGCCACGATATCACCGGCGAACACCTCGTCCCGCTCCTCGCGCTTGTTCGCATGCATCTGGAGAAGCCGACCCACCCGCTCCTTCCGGTCCTTCGTCGCGTTGAGAACGTAACTGCCTGAGGGAAGCGATCCAGAATAGACCCGTGCATAGGTCAGCTTCCCGACGAACGAATCGGTCATGATCTTGAACGCTAGCGCGCTGAAAGGCTCGTCATCCGACGCCTCCCTGAAGACCGGTGTCTCGTCGTGCTGCGGCAGGTGGCCTTGGATCGGAGGAATGTCCACCGGCGAGGGGAGGTAGTCGATGACGCCATCCAAGAGCGCCCGTACCCCCTTGTTCTTGAAGGCAGAGCCGCAGAAGACCGGGAACAGCTTGCCGGAAATCGTTGCGGTGCGAATCGCTTGCGTGAGCTCTTCTTCGGTGAGCTCTTGTCCGCTCAGGTACTTCTCGAGCAACGCGTCGTCGTGCTCGACGGCGGCCTCCATGATCTCGTGCCTCAACTCGCTGATCTTCTCCGCGAGCGAGTCGGGAACCTCGCCCTCCTCCACTTTCGAACCGAGCTCGTCCTGATAATGGAGAGCCCTGTTACGAACGATGTCGACAATCCCCGTAAAAAGTTCGCCCTCGCCAAGCGGATATTGCACGGGGAAGACGTTGGCTCCGAGTCTCTCTCTCATCATGCCGACGACGTGTTCGAAGTCGGCCCCGACCCGGTCCATCTTGTTGACCAGCGCGATGCGCGGGACACCGTAACGGTCGGCCTGCCGCCAAACCGTCTCCGATTGGGGCTCGACCCCTCCCACGGCACAGAACAAGGCAACGGCGCCATCGAGTACACGCAGAGACCGCTCGACCTCAGCGGTGAAATCAACGTGCCCCGGCGTGTCGATGATATTGATCCGATACTCGGTTCCGGACCGCTCCCAATGACAGGTCGTAGCCGCGGAGGTAATCGTGATCCCCCGCTCCTGTTCCTGCTCCATCCAATCCATCGTGGCGGCGCCCTCGTGGACCTCGCCGACCCGGTGGAGCCGTCCCGTATAGTAGAGCACCCTTTCGGTCGTCGTCGTCTTACCGGCGTCGATGTGCGCCATGATGCCGATATTGCGCAGGTGCTTAAGTGGAGTACGTCTAGCCATCTATGATATCGATCGAGTCCGTTTGTTCTGTGTTTGTCGTTTTGTTCTCTGTTTGTCGTCGGTCCTGCCGTCCTAAAACGTCTCTCCATAAAAAGCGCACGAACGATTCAAGGCAGGAAGCGCGATCTCCCTGGCCGCCGTATTCAATGCCACCGGCAGCCTCTGCGCTTCGTGCCTCGACGCTCATGCGCGAGACAGCAAGTTGAATCCTTTTGACCGCGACTACGGACGATCAGGATCCGAGCAGATTTTGACTACCAGCGATAGTGGGCAAACGCCTTGTTCGCCTCCGCCATCCGATGCGTGTCGTCTTTTTTCTTGATGGTCGCTCCCTCTCCCTTGGCCGCAGCCAGGAATTCAAACGCGAGCCGTTCGGCCATCGTCTTCTCGCTTCGACCACGAGCAAAGCCGATGAGCCAACGGCTCGCCAACGCGGCCCGACGTTCAGGCCGCACTTCGATGGGAACCTGATACGTGGCTCCACCAACCCTGCGACTCTTCACCTCAAGCGCAGGCTTGGCATTCGTCAGCGCCTGCGTGAACACGTTCAAGCCGGGCTGGCCCGAGCGCTCCTCGCAGAGGGTCAGAGCCCCGTAAAATATCTTCTCAGCCAGAGATTTCTTCCCGTCGACCATGAGATTGTTGATGAACTTCGTAACCTCGGCCGATCCGTATCTCGGATCCGGAATGACCTCCCTCTTTACTGCTCGTGAACGACGGCTCATGCTCGAATCCCCTACTTAGGCCGCTTTGCGCCGTACTTGGACCGTCCCTGCCGACGATCACCCACACTCGACGCGTCCAGCGTGCCCCTCACCACATGGTACCGAACACCCGGCAAGTCCTTCACCCGCCCGCCCCGGATGAGCACGATCGAGTGCTCCTGGAGATTGTGTCCCTCTCCGGGGATGTAAGACGTCACCTCATACCCGTTCGTCAGACGCACACGGGCCACCTTCCTCAAGGCTGAGTTCGGCTTCTTCGGAGTGGTCGTGTACACCCGTGTGCAAACGCCCCTTTTTTGGGGGCTCTTCTGCAACGCAGGGGACTTGTTCTTCTTCTGAAGCTCGCGACGTCCCTTGCGAACGAGTTGGTTGATGGTAGGCATACCAGCCCGGGTTCAATGAACCAAAAAGGCGCCACTCAGCGCCAAAAAACCCCGGAGCCGCCGCACTTCGGCGCCTCCGTTGGATAGACTGGGAAACTTAAACGAGGGGCAACAGAGTGTCAACGGGCCTCGATACCCTGAAAATCGGCGCAGGATGGAGGATTCCGGGGGGTCGAGGCCGGGTTGGGAAACCGGTCCTCTCAGGACGCATTTCGGCCCTCTCAAGAACCGACCCGCCCCGGCCGGATTTTTCCACCGCCTGCAGCTACCGGAGCTGCTCCCGACCCCCCACTGGACGCAAGGATCTCTCTCAGACGAGCGTCGGCACCTAGTGCGCCGTTCGCAAGACACACTCCCACAGTTGAAACAGCAACCTGGGCAG
>CAUZVZ010000202.1:0-3819 GCA_963583605.1 Gemmatimonadales bacterium UBA6960 | reverse complement strand
GGATGACAACTGGCAGTTCTACCGCCAGAGCACTGGCCACAATGCCTACGGTGGGAGATTTCCAGAGGTGCAGCCAAACGTGTGCGACGATCCCGTTCCGGTGCCTCCGTCGGTGACTCAGGCGACGCTCCCAACGCAGGTGACCGTCACAAGGATGGCTGATGGCGTGTATTTGCTCGGCGGCGGCCCCGCCAATAGCTACATGGTGGAGTTCAACGACTTCGTTGCCGTGTTCGAGGCGCCGGGCAACGAGGAACGCAGCCTCTTGGTCATTGAGGAGGTTGCAAGGCTGGCGCCGAACAAGCCGATTCGCTGGCTGATCAGTTCGCACCCGCACTTCGACCACATCGGAGGACTGCGAACCTATCTCCACATCGGCGCGACGATTGTGACGCATATGCTGAACATTGATTTCCTGAACAGCGACGTGTTGGTCTACGAGCCGAGGACCGTCGAACCCGACATGGTGTCGCAATGGCCACCGACAGAGTTGGCCGAGGGCTATAACTACGAGGCGATTCAGGAAAACTACGTGATTACCGACAACTCCCGGATTCTGCACATCTACTATGTCCAACCCTTGCGGCACGTCGCTGGCATGTTGATGGCCTACCTGCCGGCTGAGCGCATCGCATTTCAAGCGGATCTGTTCGACACGCATGAGGCCCCTCGGGCAGCGCAGTTGCCGGCGATGCAGAGCCTCAACACCCAGGTCCAGCGGATGAAGCTAGACGTGACGACGCTCGCGCCCGTTCATGGCGAACCGGTGGCCTGGAGCGCATTCGTGGCAGCCCTGAACTCACTGGAGATAGCCAACTGAGGGTCTACTTTCAGCCTGTGGATGAGGTTATCGCGGATCAGGCGAGTCCTGCACCCGGTCACGCGAACGCTACCAGCTCCAACGATTCTGACTCCCTTGCTTTTTAATCCCATTCCTTTCGGGATGCAGCCTACTCTTTGTGCATGGTCTACCTTCGGGTTGGCAGGATGCGCAGGACCTTGAGACCATTGCCCTCACACAACCCTGCACTAACTCCAAGACTTTATCCATTATCGACGGTGTCTTAGCAGGGTTCAACGCGGTCTACGGCATCGCCATTCCACTGGCTTGATTTTTCTGGCTGCACTCTGGACAAGCCACAGTTGCATGGCGAAACACCTGCGGGAGTCGCCCTGGGTTTTTCTTCCGCTGGAACCGCCCTGCCCTGCCCCACCACAGTGGATGCATCTCTGCTGCTTCGTCCAGCGTATCGAGGGCCTTGTTGAGTTGAGTGGCACCTAGAAAAATTCTTCCCACGACCGGATCCTGCATCGGTCTAGTGTCCGGTGGGCATACGTCTCCGATTTGTTTCGGTCCGCCGTATGGACGAAGTACACGAGTTGAAAGCGACCTGGTACGCCGGTGGATTCGGTAAGTTCTCAGACCCTCTCCATCGGAGGTCGAGAGGTCATCCCGATCTTTACGACGGCCCCCCCCTGGGTAGGATTGTGTGCGATGTAGACCCAGCCCGCCCTCTTGTTGACCTTGTAGCGTTTATCCAATCTTCGATTACCCGCGAGTACGCTGGGGTTAGGTCTCCGGTAGCCGGGTCATAGAACGCGTTGGGATGATCCGACCTTGGTGTGAGATCTTCTCCGTGACCTACAACCGCCCTTCAGGTGCATACGTTGCCCAGCCTGCCCGCCCCTCCACAGTAGCTCGCATCCTGAAGCTGAATGACGATGCCGTCGGGGTCGGTGAAGAAGAGCTCTGGCGTGTCACCTTCTGCACCGCCCAGCTCCTCACTGCGTATTCGCACCCACGAGACCATCGGTCCCGGTGCGCCGGTGGCGTCGCCTCTGGGCTTCACGCCGAACTGCGAAAGGGCTTGCTGGACCTTGTCCGGTTCGAATCCATCCATCACGAGACACACTTGCGTGATGCGAGGCGTCGCGCCGGCTGCCGCGCTGCCATCGATGAGAAGGCGCTGAGGTCCGGATCCGACGCCCAGCATCGGCACCGTTCTATGGCGTCCCTTCACCGTCATTCCGAAGAGCGCCTGATAGAAGTCCGAGGAACGCTCCTGGTTCGAAACGCTAAGCGTGAAGCTCTGGAAGTCGCGCACGGCGAGCACGCTTTCAAGCGGCGGTACGCTTGGACACCCGTCGCCCAGGACTCCGGGTCCGCCGCAGTAGCGCAGATCCTGAAGTTGGAAGCGAATCCCATCGGGATCGTTGACGTAAAATTCCGGGGTCCCCTCGTTCGCGCCGCCGTTCTCCGGACCGCGCGATCTGACCCACGCCTTCATCGGATCGGCTTCGGAGGTCCTCGTTCTCGACACGCCGTGTCGGGCCAGAACCTGCGTGATCCGATCGACATCGAAGCCCTCGACCGTCATGCAGAAATGGCCCCAGCCTGGTCTCGCCCCCTGGCTCATAGTGATGTACTGAGGTCCGGAGCCAACACGGATCCCCGTGGCCCCGACGCTGAAGCCTGCGTTTAAACCCTGGGTGCCGCCCTGTGTGTGATTAATGGGCCAGCCGAAGAGTCCCTGATAGAACTCCATCGAGCGTTTCTTGTCTGAAACCGCGATCGCTATGTGATTCAGCGTGCGCAGCGTGAGCTTGGGTCGGGCCTCCTGCGCCAGAAGCCGGCGTGCCGCCGCGAGCATCGGGACTGACATAAGAAGCGACCTGCGAGTCATCTGATGGGTCATCTGATCCTCCTCTGCTCCCGCGTTGGCTAGCCGATGGGTGGACGGATCGCGAGGAACAGTAGCTCGGAGCCTCCCAACCCGCTAGACACCACACCCTACTCGTTAGCGTGCGTAGGAGGGGGTTTCCCCGTGTCTAAACCAAGAGCACTAACCTAGACGGATGGCCCCCGTGTCCAAAGACACGAGAGGCCATCATCCCACCAGTGCGGGGCTTTCGTACCGTCTTTAGTGGCTCAATCAGCAACACCCCGAAGCACTAGAATCCGGACAGTCCGCCGCAACTCAGGAGGCAGAAAACAGTGCTGGATAGCTAGGTGTGGCTGGATGTCCCGGAAGCACGAAGAAAGGGCTCTCTGTCTCACTCATTGCCGATCCGGATGTTGTACTGCGTCACCGTACTATTCCAGTACGACCACCCCCAGCCGTCCAGACGCTCGTTCTTGAAGACAACCGGCATCAAATCACTGTCGACGATACTGTAGACATACCCCGTCCCGGTATAGAAAAAGAAGGCCCTGAAGGTGTCATCCCCCGCCGGGTACACTTCACTTCTGACGGGATTGGGAACGCGGGAGTTACTTGATGGTCCAATGTGCTCAACCACTTCTTCCGGTGTCATGCCCGGTTGCAAGGTCATGATCCTGGTGTTGTTCTGTCGCGAAATCTCAGAAAAATCTCTTAGACCGAACAAACGGAACGGGGAGCATCCACTCAGTACGGCAGATGCAACCAGCAACCCCATGACCGTCACACGCAGGTTTTTCTTCATGCCCCCAACATGCCCCTGCCCCACTCAGTCCCGCAACTCAGGTCCACGCGGCGGGAGTTCGCTACCGCCCAGAGCGCCACGGGCGCGGCACGGCGGGAGGCGCTCACTTGGATCGCCGACGAGTTGTCGGGTGACGCCGGGGGGTCGCGTGACGCTGCCAAGGTGCAAATTCTGGCCGCGGGCCGTGCAGGAGTTGCAGTCGGCAGGCAGGTAACGCAGATCAGCGCTAGGCGGACTGCAGGCGAAGCCCGGCAAGGGTGTTCGAGCTTTGCCGAGCTTCGTCCATGGTCAGCGCCCCGATCCTCATCTAGCCAGGCGCAACCTTTGACGCGGTGCGTTCGACAACGGCCGCCG
>CAUZVZ010000201.1:0-3841 GCA_963583605.1 Gemmatimonadales bacterium UBA6960 | reverse complement strand
CCCTGGAGACGGGCGCCGTGATTCAGGTGCCGCTCTTCATCGAACAGGGAGACGTGGTCAAAGTGGATCGCCGGGAAGAAAAGTACCTGACCCGCGCGTCGTCATGATGGATCTGGACTTCGTTCAGAGTCTCATCAAAGCGCTCGACGAGAGTGGAGTGGATTCCATCGAGATCGAGCGGGGAGGGACGCGTATCCGGCTCGCAAAAACGCCTTCTGCCGCTGCTGGACCCGCGTCGACAGTACCGGCGGGCCCTGGCCCGGCGCCAACGGCTGTACCCGTCGTTTCTGCTGCACATACTGTGGCCCCTGAGGGTGGCGGGCCGTCCGCTGCGACCCCGTCGGCGCATTCCGGGCTGATCGACGTCCAATCTCCCATGGTCGGCACCTTCTATCGGTCGCCGGCGCCGGATGCTGCGTCCTATGTGGAACTGGGCGCCACCGTCTCGCCGGGTGAAACGCTTTGCATCATCGAAGCAATGAAGCTCATGAATGAGCTCGAATGTGAGGTCTCGGGCGTAATCCGTGAGATCTGTGTCGGGAATGGCGACCCCGTCGAATTTGGGCAGGTACTGTTTCGCGTTTCCCCGTGATGGAAGCCTGGGGGCATCTTGACCCCTTCGAGGTTGGCTGAGTGTTCAAGAAGCTGCTGATCGCCAATCGTGGCGAGATAGCCCTACGGATCATTCGGGCGTGCCACGAGCTCGGCGTGAAGACGGTGGCCGTGTACTCTGAGGCAGATCGTGAGTCTCTCCATGTCCGCTTTTCGGACGAGGACCTTTGCATCGGACCGGCGCCAGCGAGGGATAGCTACCTGAACATCCCCCGAATCATATCGGCGGCGGACGTGACGGGGGCTGAGGCCATCCATCCCGGGTACGGCTTTTTGGCGGAGAACGCTGAGTTCAGTGAAATTTGTCAGCGTTCGGACATCGTGTTCGTGGGCCCGAGCCCTGATCATATCCGCTCGATGGGCGACAAGGCGACTGCCCGTCGGACTATGATGGATCTGGGTGTGCCCACCATACCCGGTTCAGACGGGGTCATCTCGGATCCCGGCGAGGCTGAGAGAGCCGCGGTCGAGATCGGTTTCCCGGTCATGATCAAGGCCTCTTCGGGTGGGGGAGGGAAGGGGATGCGGATCGCGCACGATGCTGAAAGCTTTGCGGACCTGTTCCAGGCGGCCCGGAACGAGGCCGGAGCGGCGTTCGGCGATCCGGATGTCTACCTCGAGAAATGCATCATGCAAGCGAGGCATGTCGAGTTCCAGGTGTTCGGCGACCAGCAGGGCAGAGTGGTCCACCTCGGTGAGCGAGATTGCTCTATACAGCGCAGACATCAGAAACTCATTGAAGAGGCCCCCTCGCCGGTTCTGACGCCCGAGTTGCGAGAAACCATGGGTGAGGCGGCGGTACTCGCGGCGAAAGGGATCGACTATGTGGGGGCCGGTACCGTCGAGTTCCTCGTCGATGGCGAGGGATCGTTCTATTTTATCGAAATGAACACGCGGATTCAGGTGGAGCATCCGGTCACAGAGGTCACGACGGGACTTGATCTCGTGAAGGAGCAGATTCGTGTGGCGGCCGGCGAGCCACTGTCGTTCCCCAGCGAAATCCCTCATGTGCGAGGGCACGCCATCGAATTTCGCGTAAACGCTGAGGACGCCCTACGTGGCTTCGCACCGTCTCCGGGCCAGATCACCACGTTCCACCCCCCGGGTGGACCCGGTGTTCGGCTCGATACACATCTGTACAGCGGTTATCAGGTACCCCCGTACTACGATTCGCTGCTTGCCAAGCTGATCGTCAGCGGCAAGGATCGGGAAGAGACCATCGTGCGGGCGCGGCATGCCCTCGAATCCTTCGTGATCGAGGGGATCAGCACCACGATTGAGTTCCTCAGCGATATTACGCGCGATGAGCGATTCATGGCCGGTGGCGTGGACACCGGATTCGTAGACCGTTTTCTGAGTGAGCGATCCGGAAACTGATGAAAATCGACGTCCATTTCGAGCCGGCTGCCCCGTTGCCCGACCTGACCGGGAGCACGGTCGTGGTGATCGATGTCCTGCGTGCGACGAGCTCAGTGGTCGAGGCGCTCGTCAACGGCGCCCAGGGGGTCTATCCGGCCCCCTCGACCGAAGAGGCGATCAAGTTGGTGTCCTCTCTTGGACGGGAGGACACGATTCTGTGCGGTGAGTCCCGCGGACTCAAGATCGAGGGATTCGACCTCGGGAATTCTCCCCGGGAGTTCTCAGCCGAAGTGGTGTCCGGGAAACGGTTGGTGATGAGTACCACGAACGGGACACGCGCCTTCTTCCTTGTCGAAGATGCGGTGCGGGTCTTGATCTGCAGCTTCATGAATCTGAGCGCGGTCGCGGCGGTGGCGATGGAGGCCGATTCGCTCGCCATCGTGTGCGCCGGGATGGAAGGGTTGTTCTCACTCGATGACGCCGTCTGTGCCGGAGCGCTGGTGCAGCGCATACGGGCGGCGGCCGACGTCGAGGTCGAACTCAACGACGCCGCGATGGGAGCAATCGAGATGGCGCTCACTTTCCGTATCAACGCCCATTTCCTCGCGTCCACTTCGACGGGCAAACGCTTGATCGAGATCGGACTCCAAGACGATCTGGAGATTTGCGCCGAAATGGATCGCCACTCCGTAGTGCCTGAGATGGACAATCGGGCCATCCAGTTGCGTTCCCCCGATGCGGGGTCCTCAGGGCCCGACGCTTAGAGGATTCGGAAGGCTGTTGAAGAAGTACAGCGGGTCGCGCACATGGCGCTTGTGCGCGTTCAGACAAGGAGCGACGACGAGGCGTAGCAACGCTACGGCGAGGGGGAGAGACGCAGGATCAACCGCACAACCGCCATGTGCCCACGAACATGAATGACATGACCTTACAAGTTGAAGGGTTGGGGTGGCACCGCCCGATCCCCGTTGTTGGAGCTCCTAACCATAGCGAATACTATGGCGTCGTCGCTCCGCCTAGGGCCTGGGACCGTGGCATCCCGGGTACCCGTGCGATAGCACGGGTGGCGGCCCACTGTACTTCTTCAACAGCCTTCTAGATGCTGTCTCAAAAGCAACAGCGGGACATCATGGCCGCCGGCCTGTTGGCGGTGGCCCTCTTCCTTCTCGCCGCGCTCATCCCCGTGTCGGTTCTCGGCACGAGGGGTGCGGAGTGGTTCCCGTCCGGGAATATGGTGGGCGTGGTCGGAGAGACTGTGCAGCGTGTGCTGACCACCCTCGTGGGTGTCGCGGCGTTTTTCCTGCCCGGACTCCTCCTGGTTGGCGGACTTCGGGCGAGCGACTGGCTGTCCGTGGGGTGGACGGCGCGCCTCTCGATTCTCATGGGTGGTCTCCTGCTGGTCGCGCCAGTCGGCCTCAGCGTTCTCAGCCAGGAACCGGAGAGGGTCGGCCTGTGGGGTGAGGTGGCGGGTCCTCCCCTCATGACGGCTTTCGGTTTTCTGGGGGCGGTCCTTTTCATCCTGCTACTCCTGGTGATTCTATCGGTGGGCACCTTAGGGTGGAATCCGCTGCGGTCCTTGGCGCACGGCATGGCGCAAGGGACGGGAGTGTTGGCGCGTGGGGCTCGCGGCCTCCTCTCCTTGGGGGAACGCCTCAAGGCGTGGTGGGACGAGCGCTCGAGAGACAAGCTGGAGCGAACGCCGCCGATGGATCTCCTAGAGGGCGACGGAGCGGTCGAGGGAGAGGATGACTTCGATGATGGTGCTGAGGCGAGCGATGAGGAGCCTTACGCAGAGGGGCCGGAGGGTGGAGACGAGGATAGAGACGACAAAGGGGACGGACACGAAGAGGACCGTGACGGCGGAAGCATG
>CAUZVZ010000200.1:0-3864 GCA_963583605.1 Gemmatimonadales bacterium UBA6960 | reverse complement strand
CCTCAGCCCTGGATATCTCCGCGCCGCGCGTGGAGTACGCCATTCCCCGGCGCAGCCCGGTGAGGTTGTGGCGTATCCGGCCCTCCATCTCCTCGAGCCAGGAGGCGATTTCGGGCGGGTCCGACGGGGTGGCAAAGGGTCCGGAGAGACTCACGCGGCAGTGTACCGTATCGACACCACTGAGCATGTCTCTGAGCCGGCCACACGGCAGAGTCCCATCTGAGGTCAAGAGATACACCTCCCACTGCCTGTGCCGCGGGAGCGTGTCCACCGCTCCCCACCGGAATGGGAGCAGTGCGCCGTCGCGCGAGCGGGTCCCTTCGGGATACACCACGATCGGGATGTCCAGGAGGACTGGTGATTCATCAACACGAGAACGCCCGGAGCGGACGGAATCGTCGGAATCGGTTCGAATTTCGCCCCTTCGACGACGCGGGCCATACCGATCAGATTGCCGGCGATCCACCGCTGCCAGGCCGCCAACACCCGCTCCTTCCGGGCCGGGGCCACCCACACCAACGGCACGATGACCAGCCTCTGAACGAGATCGGCAAGCACCAAAAACACGCCGGCGGTGGCGACGGTCAAAAAGCCTCTTAGTTTCATGACGGCGAACGCTAACGGGATGTAGAGGGGTACTTCAAGCACCATGCAGGGCAACGACGGGATCTCGCAGCTACGCCAGTATGTGATGGATCAGAAAATGACCACAGAGTCCACAGACACGGGAGGAAGTTCGGGTTATGGAGTTGACGGAATACGGCTTCAAGAACGCCGTGGGTGCTTTTTTAGAAATGCCCACGAGCGACGCGCGGAAGATCTTGCCGGCCCATCTTCAGCCGTTGGAGGTACAACACGAGCGTAGCATCCTCGCGGTCACTGCGTTCCAGTTCACCCGGAGTATGGTGGGGAAGTACGACGAGGTCGTCCTATCGATCATCGTCCCGCCGATCATGGAAGCCGGACGGCCGCTTCCAAAGGCGGCCTTCTTTCCCTTCATGGTCGGTGTGACCACGGACGCATCCCGCCAGCACGCCATTGAGCGCTGGCACCTTCCGCACTATATGAAAGATCTACAGATGGAGTTCACGGAGACCGACGACGAGTTGTCGCTGAGCATCTCCGACGAGGGTCAGCCCGTCCTGGACTTGAGTGTGACGAACTTTCCTGGAGCCCCGGAGGTCGTCCTGTTCAACGCATTCACGGTCAACGAAGAAGACCGCTTCAAGGTGAACATCTTCATGGACGGCGAACACACTGAGCATGAAGAGGAAGCCGGCTCACTCACCCTACATCCTCACGAGATCACCCAGGGGCTCACCCTCGACGACATCTCATCCGTCCCGTTCCGGGAGCAGTGGTTCCACGGCGGTCTACAGACGTTCGAGGAGCTGGAGCGACTCTAGAAGCGCGAGGAGAGGATGCCCCCACGATTCCGAGCGGATTCGACGCGGTGTGGCTGCGGAACTGCGCGGCCTCCGGAGCGGAGGCCCTCCCCTCTTCGACGGCCTCTAGGAATCCGCGCGCCACATCCACATGCCCGGCTCGAAGATGAGCGTAGTCAATTGTGCGTTCAAAGGGAGCCATCAAGATGGCGTCTCAGCCCCGAGTCCGTCCAGAAGCGCCAGGGCCGTGATCAGGGGTCGTATCCCTCACGCGGAGCAGCGATCGGGTCCGGATGTGGCTCCACGTGTACGAGCGCGTCCAGGATGCGCAGATCTGAGTGAAGGAGCCTGTCCTTGACCAGATGGGCGATCTCGTGCCCGGCCCGAACCGACATGTCACCCTCCACTTCGACATGTATGTCGACCCACAGAGCCAGACCACTCTGGCGTACGCGAAGCAGCTCCACCACATCCACGCCGGGCACGGCTTCGGCGATCTCCCGGATGCGATCACGAATCCCCTTCGGAGCGGTCACATCCAGCACTTCGCGGAGCGAGGCCCGGAACAATCGAACGCCGTTGAACGTGATCACGGCGCACGCGACCAGGGCCGCCCAATCGTCCGCGCTCTCGAATCCCTCGCCGGCCGTCAACGCAACGCTGATACCGATAAACGCCGCGAGCGAAGTCAGCGCGTCCGACCGGTGATGCCAGGCATCCGCGTCCAGAGCCCGACTGCCGATCTCCCGCCCCCGGGTCGACAACACGCGAAACATCAATTCCTTAGCGATGAGTACGCCCACCAGGACCACGAGCGTGAAGCTCTCCGGGGCCTCTTGCGGGCTCCGTATCGCCTGGGCGGCACCGACGGCGATCCCCACCGCAGCCAGAAGCAGAACCGTCGAGACCACGAGGGACGCCAGGGGCTCGGCCTTCCCGAGTCCGTACGGATATCGGTCCGACTGGGGCAATGCGCTGACCCGGAGGCCACCCCACACCAGAAGACCGCTGAAGATGTCGAGCACGGACTCCACGCCGTCCGCGACGAGCGCGAACGAGTTTCCGATGACACCCGTCGCGATCTTCGTCGTCGCGAGAAACGTACTCGCGATGACACCGATCGCCGCCACGCGCGTCCCTCGCCGGACCGCAGCGCTGAGTTGTTCCGGCGTGCTGGACCCTGGACCTTGGTCTTTCATACCTGGAAGGTGCACCGCCGGGGAATCCGTGCCAAACTTGGGAGCGCCGATGACCCCGTTTAGTACCGTTCAGCACCGCTCAACGTCGCTCGGCGGTATGGACATCGCGGATGGCCTTTTTTAGAATCCTCCTCCTTCCGCAACGATGGCCGAACCGCCGTCGTCCACTGTTTTTACTGAGTTTTCTTCGTGTTCTGGAGGAAGAAAAGCAATGATTTCCGTTGAGGGTGTGACCAAACGTTTCGGCGATCTGGTCGCCGTACGGGACCTCGACTTCGCGGTCAACATGGGCGAGGTGGTCGGATTCCTCGGACCAAACGGTGCGGGCAAAACGACGACGATGCGCATGCTGACGGGTACGCTTGAGCCCGACGAGGGCCGTGTTCTCTACGACAATGTGCCCATCAGCCAGGATCTCACGGCGGCCAAGGAGCGCCTGGGATATCTGCCGGAGACCAATCCTCTTTATGAAGAGATGTTGGTCGCCGAGTACCTGGAGTACGCAGCCGAACTTCGTGGGCTCGCCACGGTCGAGGCACGCTCAGCCATTTCCGACGCGGTGGATGAGACGGGCATCAGCGAAGTGTTCTTTCGGCCGGTTTCGGAGCTGTCGAAGGGATACCGGCAGCGGGTGGGGTTGGCTGCGGCCATCCTTCACCATCCCGAAATCCTAGTGCTCGACGAGCCCACGGAAGGGCTCGACCCCAACCAGCGGGTCGACATCCGGAAGCTGGTGAGCGAACTGGGCAAGCACCGTACAGTATTGCTCAGTACCCACGTCATGCAGGAGGTCGAGGCCACGTGCACTCGGCTGCTCATCATCAATCGGGGTTCGCTCGTAGCCAGCGGCACGGTGTCCGAGCTTCTCTCTGCAGGAAAGGGCATGGCGCAGTACACAGTCGAAGCTGAGGGCGATGGTGTGGCCGAGGCGCTGGGCCGGCTCCCGGGGGTCGACTCGCACACCGCGGAGCAAGTCGAGGGCCGCACCCGGGTGCGGTTTGCCGTAGCCGGTAGCAACGAGCTTCGCCCTGAGATTTTCCGCATGGCCAACGAACGCCGGTGGGTGCTGTGGGAGTTGCATCGTGGCCAGGCGTCACTTGAGCAGCTCTTCCGGGAACTGACGGCGGATGCGGGCGAAGGCGAAGAGCAGTCCGTGGAGTCATCCGAAGCCGCCGCCGAGACGGAAGCGGCCTCACCCGTCTCCGGAGAAGACACGGAGGTGGACTCATGAGGCGAATTTGGACGGTCGCTCAGCGCGAAGTGGCCAGCTTCTTCGACCA
>CAUZVZ010000199.1:0-3874 GCA_963583605.1 Gemmatimonadales bacterium UBA6960 | reverse complement strand
GCAGATGGGTGAGTGGAGTGTCGACCTGGGCTTGAGCTACAGCGAAAACGAGTCCGAGATCCTCGAGCTAAACGACCCAAGCCTCGAGACTAGCAGCCGCAAGGTCGGTTATCCAATTCGTACGGTCACAAACGAGTTAATCTCGAACCCGGACGCAATCGCGAATTCGAACAGTGACGTGCTGTTCTGCCAACCGGGCGAAGCGTGCTACCAAGGAAAAGGAACGAGCGCAGTTCAGTACCTCTACGGCTCCAACCTGCCTACAAAGTTCATCAATCCTTCAATAACGGTCCGGCTACCCGGGGGCATCACGCTGGCCGCCCGCGGCGAGTACAAGGGCAACTTCTACATGAATGAGCAGGTTTTCGCGATCGGTCGTAGCGTCCGTTCGCCGCTCTGCTATCCCTACTACACCACTCCGGGGACCTCGAATGAACTGAAGGCGAACATTCCGGCGATCTGGTATGCGCGCTGCAACCGGGCCGATTCCGAGGGCTACGTCTGGGATGCCTCATTCTTCAAGCTGCGCAGCGCGTCAGCGAGTATCCCGATGGACCGCGTGATGCCGGGACGGTTCAGCAGCTCGATCCTGACGATCGCGCTCCTCAACTCATACCTATGGATGAAAGAGATGCCCTACATGGATCCGGAGACGAGTGCCGACCCACCCGGTAGCGGCCCGCAGCAAGCATTCAACTTCGAGGAGTCGGTGCCTCCACCGATCTCCATCCGCATGTCCATCCGGGTCACGTTCTAAGGAGAGCGAAAATGAAAGCGAAAATGATGAATGACAGATTCGCGATGGGCGTCGCTCTCACCGCTCTAGTGGCTTTCACTGGGGCGTGCGATGTGGTGAACCCCGGACCGATCCAAGACCAGTTCCTCCTCGAGGAAGAGTCTCACGAGGGGCTGGTGAACGGGGCACAGCGCCAGCTGGTCGTGGCGCTCGTGGGTGGTAGTTCGATTGCGCGCTCAGGCGCGCTTATGGCCCGTGAGATGATGCCGGGCGGCCAGATCGGATCGCACGGCCATTCCCCAACGCAGCAGGCCGGTCATCTCGATCCAGGTACCGGGAGCGTGTTCTCGACGCTCCAGACGGCACGGTTCATCGGTGAGACGGCTATCGAAATCCTCGGGGATGCGGGGGCCACGGGTGATCTCGTCGCTAAGGCTAACATCTGGGCCGGTTACTCGAACCGCGTTCTCGGTGAGCACTGGTGTCAGGGCGTAATCGACGGCGGACCGGCGTTTGACGCGACCGAGTACTTAGTGCGAGCTGAGGGTCAGTTCGGAACCGCGATGGGCATCGCGGTCGACCCCGACCTGAAGACGGCAGCACAGGCAGGCCGCGCGCAGGTGCGTGCCTACCTCGCAACGTACGGGAAGGCCACTTGGGCCAACGCAGCGTCAGACGCAGCTACGGTCGCCACCAGCTTCGTGTTCAATGCAGTCACGGACGGGGACCAAGCAAGCACGCGCAACTCGCTGTACTATGCGATCGCGGGCATTCCGTATGGGTCATACTCGATGTGGAACTCGTACTACGGCAACCAGCCGGATCTCACACAAGCCCAGCCACACACCGAGACTGGGGGATTCGGTTTCCCGCTCGCGGGCACTGGTTACTATGAGACCTCGGGAGATCCGCGCATCGCGTGGACGACCGACGCCCTCCCCTGGATGGTCGGTGCACTCGACGGGTACGGTCAGGTTTACCGTCAGATTCCGACGAAGTACATTGGCGTCAGCGATCCCATCCGACTCGCAGGTGGAGGCGAGATGCGCCTCATTGAGGCCGAGGCAAAACTAAACGGAGGTGACTGGGCGGGTGCTATGACGATTATCAACGCCCTGAGGGCGACCTACACCACGGACGCCACAACGCACGTGGCGGCCGGACTGTCGGTGGCGGCGGTAACCGCAGTGGACGAGACGGAGGCTTGGACGCGCCTCAAGCGTGAGCGTGCGATCGAGCTCTTCTACGAAGGCCGCACCATGGGGGACCAGAAACGCTGGGACCAGAACAACACTCCGGGTGACCTCGAGCTACCGAACTTCGAGGCGGTCTCCACACTATTCAGCACATGGCCACGTGGTCTGGATGCTGCACAGTCCGGCATTACCGGGCGCACCGGGCGTCAGTTGTGCTACGACATCCCGAACAGCGAGCGGAACTTGAACACGAACCTCGAAGAGGTCGGTTGATCGATTAGGTGGACGAAGGTATGTAGCATCGCCGCCCCCTGCTGGAGAGCAGGGGGCGGCTTCCTTTGCTCTCTGGAGTCGCTGTGAACAAGGACCGGCTCGATCGTGCAGCAACCTCACGGTGGGTACCGATCTGGGCGATCGCAGTGGCCGTTTCACTCGCCGCGGGCTGCCTCGACGACAGTATCACAGGTGTCAGGACACTAACGCTGACGCTTACCGTCGAGCCAGCGACGGCTGCGGTAGGCGACTCGATAACCTTTCGGTATGCGGCCACGGGTACTGATCTGTTCGCAATCGCGCTGGACTACGGAGATGGACAAACTGGCTCCGTCCCCTTGCTCGGCGGCGCCGGGGTCGTAGAGTTGACCGGTTTCCTGAAACACGCCTATGCCGAGGCCGCCACCTACGTCGCGACGGGAACCGCTATTGACAACACGGGGGTGCTCTCCCGGGAGGTCACGGTCCAGATCACCGGCGGGTAGGCAGACGGAGCCGCATCCCGCAGACGGCCACTAGCCCCTAGTCCCCCCTCCGTGGCATCCAGCCACGCCCAGCTATCCAGCACTGTTCTGCGCGTCCGGTGAGTTGGTGCTCGGCTACGTTGTGGTCCTGCTGGGTGAGGGGGCTCATACGGCTTGTTTAACAAAATAACCTGGTTTGGCATCGGGGAAATGTGATCGGGAAGGTCCGCCCCATGAGAGAGTCGATATTATGCTGAAGCTGAGGTTGAAAAGGGCCACTTATTCTGGCTCGGCCCCACACCTGCTTATCTTGCTACCGCTTATCATCGGATGTAGCGAATCCCTCAGCCTGGATTCCGAATCCCTCGGCCAGGGTTCCGCCGATCTCTCGGAGTATTTCATCAACCCCGACATCTGTAAGGATGGCATGGGTCCTGATTGTACCCAGCTTCGTTTAGGCGATTCACAACTGACCACCCTGGCTCCAGAACGGGGGAAGCTTTATGCCTGCATGTCAGGGAACCCAGAGGCACCGGGAAGTAACCGGAGTAAAATCACTTGGATTGACGAGACTAACAGCACGTGGAACCTGTTAGTGAAACCCTTTCTTCCAGAGGGGTCATTCTCCCCATCTATCGGCACTTCAAGCGTTATAGAATCCGGATCAAATCGCACAATTTCCGGGAACAATTTACCGGTCGACGGTAAGATCGGAGACTGGCCGATGACTGATTATCCTGCTCTCACTGCTATCGACGGCAACCCTGGAATTCCAGCTGAAAATAATTTTAGTTTCACTCTTCAGCTTAATCCCACTGAAGCTGCGACCCCATCTTGTGTCTCTCTTGGTCCAATCGGGATGACTCTCAACGGCGTTGTGTTCTATGACGCAGTGGACGGCCGCGGAAACGACGCGCTAGCCCACGAGATTGTGGACGTGTATGGTGGACATCCAGCACAGTCAGACTACCACTACCATTTCGTCCCATGGAGACTCGATGGAGTACCTTCTCTGGAGGATGGACATTCAGGATTGGTGGGCTATATCCGCGATGGGTTCGGAATCTACGGATACAAAGGGATCGGTGAGAAAGAGTTGAGGAATGACGATCTAGATGAATGTCACGGGCACGCTCATACCCCGATTGGTTATCATTATCATGCCACTATTGAGTATCCGTATACGATAGGTTGCTATCGAGGGA
>CAUZVZ010000198.1:0-3885 GCA_963583605.1 Gemmatimonadales bacterium UBA6960 | reverse complement strand
GGGGCGGCCAAGAGGCTTCAGAACGGCGCGATTGACCTCGTCGAGCGAGTGGATGTCCGGGTGCGTGAGCGCCCCGCGCGACACTTCGGTCGCGGTACTCATCAGTGCTCCTCAGCCACTTCGTGGAACGTCACTTTCTTCAAGTAGGTCACTGCCGGCTGTGTATTCACCATTTCGTCCAGCACGCGGTACGCACGCTCACCCACTGCGGATTGCGCCACCCGCGAACCGGAGTCACGGATGTTGCCAAACACGATCGCTTCGGCCGGGCAACTCTGCTGACACGCCGTAATGACCTGGCCGTCCGCGATCGTGCTGCCCTCCACCGCCGCCCGGTCCTGGTGCGCCCGAATCCGATGGATGCAGAAGGAGCACTTCTCCATGGTCCCGTTTTCCCGGACGGTCACGTCGGGATTGAGCTGCCAATTGAGCGGCTCCGGGATGTGGCCAAGGCCCTCGCGCACCGGCTCCTCGTTCGTGTAGGTATACCAGTTGTAGACGCGGACCTTGTACGGGCAGTTGTTCAAGCAATAGCGCGTCCCCACGCAGCGGTTGTAGACCTGGGTGTTGATTCCGTCAGGCGTGTGATACGTGGCGAAAACCGGACAGACAGGCTCACACGGGGCATTCCCGCAGTGCTGACAAATCATCGGCAGGAAACGGATGTCCAACGGCCCTGCATGGTCCGCCTCCACCGCCTCGTAGTACCGCTCCAACCGGATCCACCCCATATCACGGCCCATTGTGACCTGTCCCTCACCGACCCAGGGCACATTGTTCTCGGCCTGGCACGCCGTCACGCAAGCGCTGCAGCCGGTGCACTTGTCCAGGTCGATGGTCATCGCCCACCGGGGCGTATCCTCGTCCCCGTACTCGCCATAGCGAGAACCCTCGAGCGGAAAGTCCTGGGGGCGACCCTCAGTCTCGACAGGCACGAAGCCTCCGATGCCCTGAAGCTCCATCAGTGGACCGTGCTCACCCTCCTCGGCGTCGGCGGCCTCCGCACTGAGGCCCGCGAGGGCTACGGCGGGCGCAATAGGCCGATTGCTCTGCGAGTCCGAGCCGGAGATCGACGCGAGCGGCCGGCGGCGGCTAGTCGGCGCCACGTCGACTTTCGTCACGAAGTGCACCAATCCGCCCGAGAGGGCTTCGGCTTCGCTCGGGATAAGGTCCAGTGCGTTGACGCCGTTTCCGTCGGCGAATCGTCCCGCGTTCGTGTGACCGCCACCCATCGGCAGTGCGATCACGTCTTCGCGGATCCCTGGATATATCCAAACTGGAGCCTCGACCGACCCGTGCTCCGTCGACAATACGACTACGTCTCCGTTCCGCAGTCCGAGGGCTTCAGCCCGGTTCGGGTGCATCTCGACCCACGAATGCCAGGTGATCTTGCTCACTGGATCCGGCAACTCCTGCAGCCAAGGCCGATTGGCATTCAGGGCACCATCACCGTACCGGGCGGAGGGGTACACCATCAGATGCAGATCCCCGGCCCCGTCGAAGGCAGGTGGATCGAACACGAGAGCGCGATCGGGTTGCCGGAGCGTTTCCGACGCACCGGACGGGGTGGTCCCGACCTGTGCGAACCCGGCTTGAAGCGACTCGTGCCAGAAGGCATCTGCGTCGGCGGCTCCCGCCGCGACTGCGAAGTCGGCCCAGCGGCCGCGTAGATGATCGTAGAACGTCTCCGACCCGAGCCCCTGTCCCATTCGGGTCGCAACTGAGAGGAGGACATCCCCGGTCTGTTTCGAATCGAAATGGGGAACCGGGCGCATGGCCGGCTGCTGGACCGTCCACTGGCCGGGGCGAGATGACGTGTCCCCCCACGACTCGAGGAAATGCCGGTCCGGAAGGATCAGATCCGCCGCTGCGGCCGTCTCATCCATAGCGGATGCGAACGACACCTTGAAAGGCACGCTGCCGAACGCCTCCCGGAACCCAGACGAGGTAGGTAAGGCATATGCGGGATTGCTTCCGTGAACGAGCACTGCGCCCACCTGGCCTCCGCTCATGGCTTCGATGGCCTGCTGCATCGGAGCGAAACCAGCCGACGGTGCATCAAGCTGAGGAGCGTCGTAATGGACCGTGCGCCCGACGTTTCCAGCAACGGCGTTCAGGATCGCCACCGCCACATTGGCGGCTGTGGCACCACGATGCAGCCCGGCAATGCCCGGACCCAGTGCCAGGCTCGGCCCGTCGGCGAACCGCTCAGCGAGTTCGCGGATACTCTCAGCTTCGACGCCCGTGGCGTTTGCAACGTTCTCAGGAGTATACGTGGCCACGATATTGCGGTAGGGCCCCGCGCTGACTCCCCCCCCAGAGACGACGTTGGCCATCGAGAGCGCCACCAGGGCCTCGCTCCCAGGCTGGATCGGTAGCCACTCGTCGGCGTTTTGCCCGGTCAACGAGAGGCGAGACCCGACGAACGCAAAGCGGCCCTTATCGCCCTCCTCGTCCACCGTGCTCATACGCGCGAACCCCCGTCCGTCTCGAACGGGCGAAAGCCAACTCTCCAGGAAGTCCGCACCGAACGAAACCAAGAGGCGGGCCTCCTCCAAATCGTACCAGGGAACGACGTCACGTCCGAACGCGATCCGACTCGCCTCACGGAGCGGCGCCTCCGCCAGGGGGTCGTACCGGACAACCTGTCCGCCGGTCGCCCTGGCGAAGTCAGACATCAGGCCCCCCAGGGTCGAACCGGGAGATCCCGTAAACAGGTAGTACTCGCCCGCAGACGCCAGGCGATCCGCCACCATTTGCTCCGCTTCGTCCCAAGGAATCGGCTGGAGCTCCCCACCCTGCCGGAGCATCGGACCTGTAAAGCGATCGGGGTTATAGAGGGCCTGAAGACTTGAGTGGCCGCGCGAGCAGAGCGATCCCCCAGACACCGGATGCTCCGGGTTGCCCTCCACCTTCACGACACGCCCTTCCCGTGTGCGCACCCACATCCCGCATCCGGCCTCGCACTCTCCACACACCGTCGTGTACCACGTCGCAACGCCCGGGGTGATGTCCTCCGGAGGCACGACGTACGGCATGAGTCTCTCGACCTGCTCAGTCGAGCAACCCAACACCCCAGCACCCGCACCGCTGGCGCCCAGAACCTTCAGGAAGTCCCGTCTCTTAAGTCCGTCTGTCATATCGGTTGGCTTTCGCAATCAGTAGTGGCAGACGGCGCAGTCCCGAGATGCACCGCGCTCGATGTGGCAACTGACGCACCACCCCATCGCAAGGGGCTGATTGACCTCCTCGATAACGGTCATTTCCTGCACGTCCCCATGGCACGTCGCGCAGTCGACCTCAGCCGCAATGTGCCTCATGTGCGGGAAGTGGACGTGGTCTGCGACTTTGTAGATCCGAATCCACGGAATGGACTCCTCATTCGCCGAGAAGTCCCGCAGCTTCTGGATCTCCGCCTGCTGCCGCTCATCGGTCCCGCTGATGATCGCGTGACAACCCATGCAAGTCCCGACCGGAGGAATACCGGCAGCGACCGACCGCTCGGCCGAGAAGTGGCAATACTGGCAGTCGATCTGGTCCACGCCGGCGTGAATGGTGTGAGGGAACGCGATCGGCTGGACCAGAGCGGCCTCGCCGTCGGTGACCGCCGCCGCCGCACTACCGTCCTGGGCTTGAACGAACGCCGGTGAAACCAGGAGTGAGAGAGCGACGACGGATGCACCTATCCATCGCTTCGTCATATGCACTGCCGTGCGGATAGGGGTGGGAGGATGTAGGATTTTCTTGGTCTGAACGGCCAGGAAAGGTATGTGAGCCTCCAAATCGTGTCAACGCTGCTGCACTCTTGAAAAAACGCTCTTACAGTCTATAGAAATAGTGTATATATAAGAACCTTTTCTGCCCACGCGTGTTTTAGTTTCCCCG
>CAUZVZ010000197.1:0-4023 GCA_963583605.1 Gemmatimonadales bacterium UBA6960 | reverse complement strand
GTCGGCGGTGCCCTGAAAGGGGGGGTGTTGAGCAGTTTCGGGGATGCCTAGACAAAATCGTCGCGTGTAGTATCCTTCATGGCTATGTAGTTTCCGCTTAGTCGATGGGACGAGAGCGAGCAATACAAGAACAACCCAACGTTATCCAGCTTCCTCTCGATCAGCACCGGCCTAGAAACTTCGGTCGCCTGACCTTCGTAGGGCCACTCATCGGCGGACTACACCTCCCGCGCTAGCCCCGAAGGACACAGAACGGATGGGATACGGATGGGATGAGGAGTTATAAATGAGAATTCTACGCTCGAGAAGTTCGCAATTTATCAGCAGCTATCCGTTGCCGGAGTATGGGTCCAGGACTCCACGGCGAAGCAAGACCCAAATCAATTTGGTCGCGCCGAGATTCCCCACTCCAGTTCGTCGTTCAGGCTTAAACAGAAAAAAGTCTTGATCTATATCGGCTAGTCCTCCAGCACCCTGAACAGTACTGCACCACTCAGGCCCGCAACTCAGGCCGAGCAAAACACTGCTTAGTAGTTCGGCGTCAGTGGCGGTGGAATAGTGGTGCCCCCCGGTACTGGGGTCTCGCCTGTCGGCAAAAGGGACCCGCCCCAGCTACCAAATATTTTTCGGGGAACGCCGTTTCAGTGGAGGCGATGTGTGCGGACCTGCACAAGCACTGCCCCCCCAGTGGCAGCAGAGGGGGGGGAGGTTCGGAGGCACTGAAACCCAGTATTTTCTAGGCCAAAGTGAGTAGTCTTCTGAGTAGTATTGTTTTCAACATACTCACAGAATCACTGTAAATGATTGCAATATAGAGACCTACGAAATACTGACTACCTTATCCCAGATAAGCGCGACCCCAGTACCGGGCACCCCCCTATCCACCGCCACTGCATCACTAAACAGTGTTTTGCTCGTCCTGAGTTGCGGGTCTGAGTGGGGCAGGGGCAGAATTAGGAAAAGCACTCCCGGGCTTAGTGGAGGGTCATCCGATAAAGAGAACCCTGCTGCCCGCGCTCGCTCTGGTAGCAACTCACGAAGTTGAACCAACTCGTCGAGATCCACCGCAACCGCGGGCGCTGTGGGTCTGGCGACTGGATGATCTCAAGTGGACAGAGTCAGCGCGGGGATCAGGAGAGAGGGCACGTCGGCGGACCAAGTTCCGGGTCGTCCGAACTGAACACGCTGAACTGTCGGTGGACGGCCGCTCCGAACACGCCAGTACCGTCACCCCTGAGGCTCGGCACACGGACCTGACCCGACGGATGGAAGTTGCCTCCCCGCGCCCAGTTCACGTGGTTTCGATCGACTGCTGTGATCGAGATGTTGGCGTTAGTGAATGCCGGCAGACCTTGTTGCAATCGCACAGTAAGGCCCTGGTCCAGCTCAAAGCGATCGAAGATCCCAAATTCGCTCGGGAAGACGATCGTTGTGTCGTTGGCAGAGATCGAAAGCCCTAGGAGATAAAGGGGATCTCTAACGTCGATCCCATCTGGTGCGAGCGCGTCGGCTAGACCTCTGATTGAAGTCTCGTTCACGTACGCCCAGGCACCGGCCGACCGAGACCACCGAACGGTCATCAGCTCGTTAGGTTCGATTCGACATGATGGATCAAGGCCGTCGATCTGGAACGAGCCAGGGATGCGGGTCGCACCGAACAATGTTCGCCCGTCACTCAAGACGATCTCGAGTTCGAGCGCGTCACCGGCCTGGAGGCTGGAGGCAAGCGCTGCTTCGGCGAGGAAGCAGGTACCTGTAGCATCCTTCGGATACGACCGCAGGCATTCCTCATTCCGGCCCACGACTAAGGTGAGCGTCAATCCGTCTTCACGGGTCACGGTCACTCGGGCATTGTCGAATGTTTGGGAGCCGGACTCTGCTCCCGCCGCTGTGCCGTGCAGGAAAGCTCTGACCACGTTGTCTTCGGAGTCCTCCGCGAGAGTGACGTATACTTCAGCTACCAACACATCGACCAAGTCGACGAGCGTGATCTCCTGTAGCTCGCACCCAGACACTCCCAGGACGACTAGGCTGATCGGTAGATAAGGCCGGCGCAGCCTCATCAGAACGTTACCTCCAGTCCGAACGTGGGGAGGGTTGGAAACATAGAGATCCCAGAGCGGTCGGGGGGTAGTCGGTCGAACTCGAAGAAGTAGAAAAGTGGGTTGTGCTGGTTGTAGACGTTGATGACGTTCAAGTACGGCGTGAGCGTGCCCCAGGACTTCTCGAACGTCCTGCGAACGCTCACATCTAGGCGGTGGTAGGTCGGATAGCGTGAGCCGTTATGCTCCTCGAGAACGACAGCATACCCCCCCAAGCCACCGCCCGTCTGGTCCTCTGCTCCACTCCAATACAGACCCCCATCCCCGGTGAAGCGAGGGCGATAATGGGCATAGGATCCGAGCGGCCGAGTATATGGGATCCCGGTGCCGAGATTCCAGCGCAGCCCGCCGTCCCAACCCCACGGAAACGGATAACGGAGCACCACGTCGAGGTCGACCCGGCGATCGAAAATCGGGGGGTACGTGGTCTCTGGCTGAGGTTGGTACGGAGATAGTGGATCGGGGAACGTTCGGTCCGCCCTCAGGAAGGAGAGTGCGACCCAGCCGTTCACGTCACCGGTTTTCTTCTGCACGAGTAGGTCGACGCCATAGGAAAGGCCGTCACCGACAAGGATATCGTCCTGCTCGTCGTTCGGGTCGTCCGATGGGTTGAAGGTAATTACGCCCTCAAAGGAGCGAACATACGCCTCCAGAGACCAAAACCAGTCCAGTTCAAGATATCCCTCGACGCCGACCTGGAGTTGGTCCGAGACAAGCGGTGGGGCCCTGTCTCCCGCGAGAACCCACACGTCCAAGCCGATCGGCAGCTCCTCGTCTCTGAGCGAGTGGAGAAACTGGGTATAGCGACCTGCCGCAACCTTCACTGCTGCGTCACCTCCAGCGAAAAATCTCTTCACAGCCACGCGCGGCGCCGGTTTTCCCACCCAGTGACCTGGGTCGGGGCGCCAACCGTCGAATCGAAAGCCGACTTCCACCAGCCATTGCGTGGGCACGGACCACCGGGTTTGTGCGTATGTCCCCAGCTGCAAGCCGGTCCCGGACCCTTCTCCGAACTCGGTACCACCCATCGCGAATCTGTTCCGGTACGAGAGCCGCTCGAAGCTAGTCCCGACTTGCACCGAGAAACGGGGTGAGGGACGGGTATCGAGGTCTGCTCGGAATTGGCCTTGCTGGATCTGGCTGCTGAACTCCGTGTCAGCGAAGTCCGGGAACGTCAGACCTGTAGAGTAATGGCTGACGTTGGCCCGCAGATCGAGAGAGCCACCGCCTCTTCGAGGGTGGGTCCAGCGAAACCCCGCAACATCGTTTCCCCAGTCCCAATCGATCTTCAGGGGGAAGTCCTGGTCATCGAGTTGGGTCAGATCGAGTACGTCACGACCGGTGTAGGCTGTTAACGTCAGACGATCACCCGAGCGGGTCCAACCCTCGATGAATGACTGGAGGTCCTGCATGTGATAGGGGAAATCGAAGGCCGGTTTCATCAGCACGTCGAAGTACGAGCGCCGCGCTGAAACACGATATCGGATACTGGAGTGCCCGAGAGCGCTTGCGATCGAGTTCGGGAGTCGGCCCCCGGCGGCCACCCGAGTCGCGAGGAGCGAGATGCCTGCATCGACACCGAAAGGCCCTTCTCCCGCGTCGCTCTCGATCTCCAAAACCGAAGAAACGCGCCCACCGTGTTTGGCTGCAAAGCCTCCCGACTGTAGTTCGACGCGATCCAGCATGTCGGCATTAAACACGGAAAACAGTCCACCGAGGTGGAATGGGCTGAAGACCGGCACTCCATCGAGAAGAATGAGGTTCTGATCCTGTGAGCCACCCCGGACATGGAAGGCTGCCGAGAAGTCTGAAGTCGAGACGACCCCAGGAAGGACCTCGATGGCTCGGACCGGATCAGCCTCCGCCAAACCAGGAATGGCACGGAGCTGGGGCAAATTGAGCTCACGCACAGTCACTCCTC
>CAUZVZ010000196.1:0-4162 GCA_963583605.1 Gemmatimonadales bacterium UBA6960 | reverse complement strand
GGTATTGTACAGCCGCCTCCACTGCTCGACGAGGACGACAGCCTCTGGCAGTGTGTAGAAGATCTCTCCGTTCAAGAACTCGTCCCTCAGCTTGCCGTTGAAGCTCTCGTTGTAGCCGTTCTCCCACGGACTTCCGGGCTCGATGTAGAGCGTCTGAACACCGAGCCTGGCCAACCAGCGCCGCACGAGCTTGGCCGTGAACTCCGGCCCGTTGTCCGAGCGCAGATGCTCGGGCGGGCCGTACCGGGCGAAGAGGTCGGCCAAGACCTCGAGCACGTCGTGGGCTCGGATCTTTCGAGCCACCTTGATTGCCAAACACTGCCTCGTGTGCTCGTCGATCACGGTCAGCAACTTCAGGGCTCGACCGTCGTGTGTCCGCTCACTCACGAAGTCGTAGGACCAGACGTGATTCTTATGCAGTGGCCCGAGCCGGATGCACGAGCCATCGCCCAGCCACAGCCGGCCCCGTTTCGGCTGCCGCCTCGGCACTTTGAGCCCCTCCTGCCGCCAGATCCGCTCCACACGCTTGTAGTTCACCTGCCAACCCTCGATACGCAGCAGGTTCGTGATCTGGCGATAGCCGTATCGACCGAACCGGCTCGCTAACCGCACCACGTCCGTCCGTAGCGCCGCCTCGTCACACCGCACCTTCTTCACCCGTCGCTGCGTCGTGCGTGGCTGGCCTAGCACACGACACGCGTGACGCTCACTCGCCCCCAGTCGCTGACGCACCTGCACCACACACCGGCGTCTACGCTCGGGGCTCAGAAGTTTCCCTTGGCCGCTTCCTCCAGGATCAGCTTGTCCAACGTCAGGTTCGCCACCGCTCGCTTCAGCTGCGCGTTCTCTTTCTGCAGCTCCTTGAATTGACGCGCCTGGTCCACCTTCATCCCACCAAACTCCTTCCTCCACCGGTAGTACGTCTGCTCGCTGATCCCGAGCTCACGACTCACCATCCCGACCGTCTTACCGTTCGCCAGACCTACTTCGGCCTCCCGAAGCGCCGTGATGATCTGCTCCGGCGTGTGTCGTCTCCTGCTCATTTCTGACCTCCTCGCTGAATCTGTGACCAGCGCCAGATCCTAACATTCGCACTGGCCTCGTTTCAGGGGGTCACGTCAAGAACTCCCTTAGCCATTACAGGCACACCCAACCCCTTGATGGCACTGCAAACTCCGCGATATGCAAGAGTCCCCGCACGCCTTACCCACACGGCAAACTCTGCAACAATCCCGGCTGAATGAACCGCGTGATGTACCACTACCACCGTCACAGCCTGAGATCGTGGGTACAGAAGCAGAAAGAAAGAGTGCAACCAAATAGCACAGCGAAGCGAAGCTGCTTCTTCATGGGCTAGTTGCCGCCGGGATGCGCCGCGATCCACTCGCGGGACAGCCGTTGGCCTTCGGCTATTTGTTCGCGAGTCATCCGTGACTCGGCTATGTCTTTGTTATCCTGTGCATCCTCAACTCCTTGGGCCGCCGCGAGATCCCACCACATATAGGCAAGCACAATATCCTCCGGGCCGCCTTGGCCTGTGCCGTACATATACCCGAGGGCGGTCTGGCCCCTAGCATTCCCTTGCTCGGCGGCCAGTTCCTGGAGTCCGACGGCTCCATCTCCGTCGAGGTGATGGCGGACGCGTTACACCCTACGGAGCGGGGTTACCAGATTTGGGCGGATGCGGTGATGCCGACGTTCAGGGAGCTGCTAGGACGAAATTAGGGATCAAGATGACTCCGGCTCATGAACCTCGCCGTCGATGTCATCCAGCACGCGAAGCATGAATCCGCGCGCGTCCTGAACCGCCTGGTTGTAGACCTGAGGGCCCAGTGCGTTGAGGAAAAAGTCGAGCACCTGCTCCGCCCGAAAGGCGCTGAGGTCCTCGTCGAACTCCTGTGAGTAGAAACCCTGGAGCCGGCTCACCAGTACTGCCCGGCGCTCGTCGTCGAGTTTGACAGCCATATGGTGCAGGACCCTCCTATTGAGGCTTGGGGTGTCGGCGGTGACTCTTCATAATCGACTTCCATTCGGACAACGCCATAGTCCTCCGGCACGCCTTCGCCATTGGCGTACATAAGCCCGAGGTTGGTCTGGGCACCCACATTCCCTTGCTCGGCTGCTAACCGCCACCAGCTGTACCGCCTCCGCATTGTCCTGCGGTACGCCTTGGCCAGTGGCGTACAGAACCCCGAGATTGTACTGGGCCTCCGCACCCCCTTGCTCGGCGGCTAACCGAAACCAGCGAACGGCCTCCACAAGGTCCTCCGGGACGCCTCGGCCATCCTCGTACATAATCCCGAGGTACAGAACCCCGAGGTTGTACTGGGCCTCCGCACCCCCTTGCTCGGCTGCTAACCGATACCAGCGAACGGCCTCCACAAGGTCCTCCGGGACGCCTTCGCCATCGGCGTACATATTCCCGAGGGTGTACTGGGCAGTCGCATCCCCTTGCTCAGCCAGAGCACGCAACGCTTCTAGATCCGGGCTCTGTGCATCAACCCCGACGGGGATGACTGCTAGAGCGAGCGCGAATACCAGCGTTCTCTTCATGCCTTCATTCTGCCCCTGCCCACTCAGACCCGCAACTCAGGACGAGCAAAACAGTGCTGGATAGCTGGCCGTGGCTGGCTGCCACGGAGGGACTAGTTGCCGCTGGGGGGATGCGCCTCTATCCACACTCACTGCTGCTACGAGGGACACGTCCCCCATACTGGGCGAGCCAGAACCCAAGAAGTCGCGCCACTATCGAAACCAGACGGCGCGTACCGACCGATGAGAGAGACACACCAGCCGCTCAAATCCTGATTGAACGCCGTGGCATTGTCGAACATTTGGCGCATAATCGTGACGCTACTGACGTCCCATGAACTGATGTCCTGATTGAACGTTGAGGCGCTATTGAACATGGAGTACATGGTCGTGACGCTACTGACGTCCCATGAACTGATGTCCTGATTGAACGCATAGGCTTCGGGGAACATGGAGTTCATGTTCGTGACGCTGCTCACGTCCCATGAACCGATGTTCTGATTGAACGACGTGGCATCCCAAAACATGCCCGCCATGTTCGTGACGCTACTGACGTCCCATGAACTGATGTCCTGATTGAACGTTGAGGCGCTATTGAACATGGAGCTCATGTTCGTGACGCTACTGACGTCCCATGAACTGATGTCCTGATTGAAGTTCTTTTTAAAGAAGACCCGCCTCATGTCCGTAACGTCACTGGTGCATGTGGTCGCCAGGGGCCCGTGATCCCAAGACCTGCTCGCGAGAGCGTCGATCTGAGCTTTCGAACGCTTGGTGTATATGATCTCGTTCACCCTACCTGTTTGGCCGACGTCGGCAGGCGAACACATGACCGTCACGCCGTTCTCTGCAAGGGAGAACAACTCTTCGACGGTCACACTTGCAGTGGCCGTAGCTGACCCGGATGTCGCGGTGACCGAAGCCGTTCCTTCAGCGACTGAAGTGACCAGACCTGTGGATGATACCGACGCAACTTCAGCGTCCGACGTAGTCCATGTTACGGACGGACTCGAAATCACCTCACCATTCGCATCGGTAGCGGTAACTGTGAGTTGAGTGGTATCAGTGAGTGAGGCGAACGTCAGTGTCGAGTCAGACAGCGAAAGAGTCGCAGCCGCTTGAGCGACTGTAACAGGCACGCTCGTACCTGCTGACCCAGAGGTAGCTATGATCGTCGTCGTACCGTTGGTCACTGAGGTAACCAGACCAGAGGTCGAGACAGTAGCGACAGCAGCATCGGATGTAGCCCACGTCACCCAAGCACTTGCCATTGTCGCGCCGTTCTGGTCTTTGACCGTCGCAGATAGCTGGGATGTCGCACCCAGCGAGGCGAAGCTGAGGCTGGCCTCCGAAATGGTGATCGAAGTCGCTACAGGAGTTGGCGTGGGGGTGGGTGTGGTTGGGGTATCTTCTCCTCCACAACTCCCCAAGAGCATTGGAAACAACAGAGCACTGAAGGCAACTTCTCTCTTCATGTTTCCATTCTGCTCCGCCCCACTCAGGCCCGCAACTCAGGACGCGCAGAACACTGGATAGCTGGGTGTGGCTGGTGCCACGGAGGGACTAGGGGCTAGTTACCGCTGGGATGCGGAGGCGCGATCCGCTCATCTCAGCTTGGGCAGTCGAGGCG
>CAUZVZ010000195.1:0-4259 GCA_963583605.1 Gemmatimonadales bacterium UBA6960 | reverse complement strand
ACGCTGGACCGTGGAACCGGCGCGCGCGGCCTGCGTTCCGTGATCGAGGATTTCATGCGCGACGTCATGTTCGAGATTCCTTCTCGAACGGACGTCCGAGAGGTGGTCGTTACCGCCGAGTGTATAGACAAAGCCGTGCCACCGCTGCTGGTACTCCATCCGGAGACGCAGAAGAAAGAAGCCTAGGCTAGCCCTTCCCCACGGTCGGTTCCTGGCGTAGGATGCGCGCACCCGGGTCGAACTCTTCTGAGAGCGGCCGGCACGCGGCCCACTGCACTTCTTCAACAGTCTTCGGAGCCGAATGGCGACACTGATCCGGGTCGACCAGGCCTACGAGATCCCAGACCAGTTCCCTGTGGTAGCCCTTCGGGACCTGGTGTTCTTCCCCTACATGGTCTTGCCCCTTCTGATTGGCCGACCGCCGTCGCTCGCCGCGTTGGAGGTGGCTGAGAAGGGCGACGGATATATCCTCCTTCTGGCTCAGAAGGACGTTCAGGTGGAGGAACCCTCCAAGGACGACGTGCACCGCGTCGGGGTGGTCGCGCAGGTGCTACAGGTATCACGTCTTCCGGACGGAAACGCACGTGTCGTGCTCGAGGGCATCGGACGCTGTCGCGTTCGTCGTTTCCTGAAGTCTGAGGACGCCTTCACCGCGTCGATCGAGCCGTTCGTCGCGGAGGAACGCGCGGAGAGACGAGAGCCGAGTGAGGGCGAGGCAGTCGCCCGAGGCGTCCTTCGGCTCTTTCACGAGTATGTCCACCTGTGTGATCGGGTCCCAGAGGATGTGGCGACCTCGATCTCTCTGGAGAGCGACCGGCTTCGCTCGGCCCATCTCATCTCCGGACATCTGTTGGTGCTTCCGGGCGAGAAGCAGGAGCTTCTCGAATCCCCCGATATCGCGCCGTATTACGGTCTCCTCAGAGAAATTCTCGTGCGGGAACTGGAGATTCTCCGCATCGAAGAGAAGTTGGATGCTCAGATCCGCATGCAACTCGACTCAGATCACAAACAGATCTACCTACAGGAGCAGTTGAAGGCAATTCACAACGAGCTCGGAGCCGACCCCAAGGATGAGTGGTCGGACCTCGCGGCTGCGGTCGTGGCGGCTTCCCTTCCCGCGCATGCCCGTGAGAGGGCGGAACGCGAGCTCAACCGTCTCGAGAAGCTGAATCCGGTCGCACCCGAAGCCGCGGTGATTCGAACTTATCTCGACTGGATTCTAGAACTCCCGTGGACGGAACGGAGTGAGGACAATCTCGAGGTCAAACATGCATCGGCCGCTCTCGATGAAGCCCACTACGGGCTTGAGGAGGTGAAGGATCGTATCCTCGACCATATTGCGGTGCTGTCGTTGGTCGGTGAACTGAAGGGACCCATCCTCTGCCTGGTTGGCCCCCCCGGGATCGGCAAGACCTCTCTCGGCCGCAGTATCGCCGCGGCTCTCGGCCGAGAGTTCATACGGGTCAGCTTGGGCGGAATCCGGGACGAGGCTGAGATCCGGGGTCATCGCCGTACTTACGTTGGCGCCTTGCCCGGGAGGGTCCTCCAGGGGATGCGCCGCAGCGGGACAAGCAACCCCGTTTTCCTTTTCGATGAAATCGACAAATTGGCCCGTGACTTCCATGGCGACCCCGGCGCGGCCCTCCTGGAAGTGCTGGACCCGGAGCAGAACAAAACGTTCACGGACCACTATCTGGAGCTGGAATACGACCTCTCCGATGTACTGTTCGTCGCCACGGCCAACACGCTCGCTGGGATCCCGGAGCCGCTTCGGGACCGCATGGAAATCATCCGTCTTCCTGGGTACCTCGACACGGAGAAGCTAGCGATCGGCCTGCGATTCCTCTGGCCCCATCAAGCAATGCGCCACGGGCTTCCGACCAACGTGGACCTCACCGAGGGGGCAACCAAGGCCATCATCCGGCGGTATACGCGGGAAGCGGGCGTCCGTGAGCTGGACCGTCGCATCTCTCGTGTCGCCCGAAAACTCGCCCGACAGACGGCCGAGGAGGGCCCGCCCCCAGGGGATGAGGCTACGACAACCGCGAAGAATCGATCGACCGAACACCTTGAAGTCGGCGAGGACGACCTGAAGGCCCTTCTTGGCCCGCCAATCTATCTGGACCGCAGCACGGACGAGGATCATCGCTCCGGAATAGCCAATGGGCTGGCGTGGACGGAGGCGGGAGGTGTCGTGCTCGACGTCGAGGTCGCGGTCGTGCCCGGATCGGGCCAAGTGCAGCTCACCGGGACGCTCGGAGACGTAATGAAGGAATCGGCCTTCGCGGCAGTAACCTACGCCCGCTCACGTGCCACCCGACTCGGGCTCGATCCGCAGTTCCACAAGGACGTGGACATCCATATCCATATCCCGGAGGGCGCGACTCCGAAGGATGGTCCATCCGCCGGAATCACGATCGCGACCGCACTGATTTCGGCGCTCACGGACACGCCCTCACGGTCCGACGTAGCCATGACCGGAGAGATCACACTTCGCGGGCGCGTCCTGGCCGTCGGAGGGATCAAGGAGAAGGCCGTGGCCGCGCTCCGGGAGGGCTTGAGCAAGGTTCTGTTACCGGCGGCCAACGCGCCTGAGTTGGAACTCATGCCCAAAGAGGTGATCGAGGGATTGGAGTTCGTGCCGGTCCGCACGATGGACGAGGTCTTGACCGAGGCACTCCCGTCGATGCCGGAAAACCGGCGAAGCTTTGCCGAGGGTGGGACCTCGGTCGGAACCCACCTGTCACAGTAGCGTGCAGGTCCACACTGTCGAATTTGCCGGGAGCCTTTTCGGCGCCGGCGATCCAGTCCCCGGAGACCTTCCACAAGTCGCGTTTTCCGGCCGCTCCAACGTCGGTAAATCGTCACTCATCAACGTGCTTCTCAGACGCACGAGGAAGAAGCTCGCGCGCGTATCGGCGACACCGGGCAAGACGCAGTCCCTCAATTTCTACCTGGTGAATGGCCTTTTCTTTCTGGTCGACCTCCCTGGGTTCGGCTTCGCCAGGGTCTCCTCCCGCGTAAGGCAGTCTTGGAAGGCGCTGGTGGAAGACTATCTCGTAGGAGAACCGAAGCTCCGCGGCGTCGTACACCTAGTGGACGCCCGGCACGACCCCACCAACACCGACCTCAAGATGGTCGAGTTTCTTGCAACCAGAGGTGTGCCCACGCTGGTGGTGCTTACGAAGATGGACAAGCTCAAGCGCATGGCCAGAGAAAGCGCCGTGGCGACGGCTGTAGATCGGTTGAGTATCGACGAGGATCAGGTGCTCAGTTTTTCATCCAAGACAGGAGAAGGACGTGAGGAGTTGTTGACCGCCCTCGAAGATCTCATCGGCGCTGAGACCGCACAGTGAGTGTCCGGATGAGTGGAACCCATTCCGTTATCGGAGCCATTGTTGTTCTTGTCAGCGGCTGCAGCGGTGCCGGAACCGGAACCGGCCAGTCTGCGGCGCCCACCGCGGCGACACTCGTCCCGCCTGGATATGGTACGCTGGCACAGGCCGAGTTCACGCTCGAGTTGGTCAGCGGCGCGCTCCAGATCCAAGTCACCCCACTGGCCGAATCCGTCATCCGACTCGCGGCTCCCGACACGTATCAGCGGCTGACCGGCCTGTCGGCGTTGGCCGGCGAGTCCCTACGCTCTCTAGCCCAGGAAGACAGCCCCTCTCTTCCTCGTGTCCATGTTCAGTCGAGACCCGACCATCACGTATGAGCCCCCGAATCTCCATATCGTGAACGGTGGACTCAGGTACCGTCCCACGGCCATCCAAGCCATCACACCCGGCTGGGGGGGGGGACAACGCCTTCGCCAGGAAGAGACCCAACTTGCGATCTACGCCTTCGATCCGGGCATCAAGCTGGAGATCTCTCTGACGGTGGAGTACGAAAACGCGAGAGACACATCCTGGCAGACCATACTCAATCGGCTCGAGGCGGAGCGCGCTCGAGTACGGGCTCGGATCGGGACCTGAACGGCTTCACGCCCCACTAGGTTGTTGGGGCGTCTTCCTCGTCCATCCCGAATTTCTTGATCTTGCGATAGAGAGTACGCTCACCGATTGCAAGCCTCTGGGCCGCTTTTCGGCGGTTCCCACGAAACTCCAGCAGCGCCGCGGCAATCGCCGCCCGCTCCATATCTTCCATGGTCATACCCGATCGATACACGACCGCCCCGGCCTCAGGTGCGTCCCCCGACGCCGCCCCCCCCAGATCCTCCCCCGGCAGAACCTCGATCGGCTCCCCCACGTCCCAGGGCT
>CAUZVZ010000194.1:0-4295 GCA_963583605.1 Gemmatimonadales bacterium UBA6960 | reverse complement strand
AGGGACTCGAAGTCGTACAGATCATCCGCTCTCCGGACTGGGGACCGGCCACCAAGATCCTGCCGGCACTCCTCGACACTGACCCGGATCAGCGCGTGGTCGCCGTGGACGACGACCGCATCTACCGTCCCACACTGCTGGAGGATCTCCTCGAGGCCTCTGAGCAGCATCCGGACGCCGCGGTAGGCTGCTTCGGCCTGATCGTTCCCCTGGACCTGGTCGACCGCCGAAAGGGGCTCGTGGGCCGAACGATCGACGGTTTGCAGTATGAGCGTGGGGTGTCGCTTCGCGGCTCTCGTCTGCGCCAACCCCTCCCCGTGGACATTCTTCACGGGTATGGAGGCGTGATGGTTCGCCCACGCTTCTTCGATCTCGATCGATTGGCGGATCTCGACGGTGCTCCCGAAGCTGCCTGGCTGGAAGACGATACCTGGTTCGCCGCTCACTGCCGGGCGCCGAAGCTGATCGTGCCGAGCCGGCCCGGGAGCTTTCCCCGTTACTTCGGAGGACACGTCTACCGCAGCAGCCGTCTGGGGGCTCACAACCGGGGTGGGGTCGATCCCGAGCGCCGAAACACCACGTTACTCATGCGCGAGTTCAGCGATCGGTGGATGTCTTGAGCACGGCGCCCGCGACCTTCATCGTGGGGCACCCGCGATCTGGCACGAGTCTGTTGCGGGCATTGCTGGATGGCCATACCGACATCCTGGTGCTCCCGTTCGAGACCCACCTGTTCGACTGGGCCAACTCCGGAGATCCGGTCAGGAGCCTGCTCGACCGGACTCGGTTATGGCCGACGCTTCACCGGCACCGGCCATCTATATCGAGAGATGAAGCAGAGGACGTCCTCACACGCGCGTTCGACCAGACACGCGGACCGCGGGCGCGGTTGGTCGCCCTGGTGGAGGGATGGCGGGAGCTCACGGGGGCACCTTCGGATACCCGGTGGGTGGAGAAAACACCGCGACATCTGTATGAGGCGACCACGCTGCTCGAATGGTTTCCAGCAGACGCGAGGATTCTCGCAATACGCCGGGACCCACGCGACGTCATCGCCTCAACCCTGAAACAGAAACCCTCCCGCGCCATCTTTCAGATGGCCCTCACCGGGCGGCTCGCCCATCGGATCGTGACGGAGCACGAAGGCGATTCGCGGTTCTCGGTGGTCGCGTACGAGCGACTCGTGCGTGACCCGGTGGGTACGATGCAGGCGGTCTGTCAATTCCTGGAGGTCCCGTACGACCCTGTCGTCGTCACCCCGACCGTTCTCGGCGCAGAGTACTCCGGGAACTCCCGTTTCGACGCCACGTTGAAAGGTGTATCGGAGGCGGCCGTGGGCCGTTACCGCGAGATCCTCTCGGAGCCTCAGCTCGAGCGGGCTGAGGCCCTTTTGGCCCCCGTCCTTTCGGCAGGGGGTTATACTCCCATGCACCCGACCCGCGCAGTCCGTCACCCGATCGCGAAGGCGGCCATCGCGACGATCGTAGCGTCAGGGCTCTGGCGTTCGCGCGCCTTGAGAGCCGCCTTCGGGGGGGCCTGATTTGGCCGTCAGCGTCCATGCGTCCGAGCCCCGATTTTTGTTCTTCTGGAACAACAAGGTCGCCTCCCGCTCCCTTCTGACCGCTCTCGAACAGACCTTTCCCGGTCTTCACGCATACGCACAACCGTCCTTCCGCCCCCCTCGGCAAGACCAAGAATGGCCCCGTTTCCTGGTGGTCCGCGACCCATGGGCCCGGACCGCCTCGTGCTTTCGCAACAAGTGCCGGGACGCTATCGAGGCCTTGGACCGGAATGGCGGCCTGGAGCCGTGCCAGCGCCACTTGCTCCGGGAACTCGGGGTATGGCCGTGCCGATCGAACGCGGGGGCGCGACGCCTCTCCGAGCTGAACTTCGCCGAGTTCGTCGAGCTGCTGCCTGGCGTGCGCGACCGGAACAGTCATTTCCGGCTACAGGTCGACGTCCTGCGGCACGCGGGCGCGATCACATCCCGAATCCCTTGGGCCGGGCGTGCAGCCCGGACTCTCATCCACCTCGGGCGGACCCACCACTCGACGCCAGGGCTCTTGAAGTCCAGACCGACGGCAACCGCGGACGGGGTCAGCTTGGCGGAGGCACGCAAACAATCCGTGCAGTGGCTTCGCTTGGAAGAATTCCCAGAAGCCTGGAAGCGGGTCGAGCATACGTTGGGACGAACGATTCCATTTCCCTGGCACGCACGGACAAGCGAAAGCGAGGATTGGCGGGCGCTGTACGATACGAGGCTCCGGGCACGGGTGGCCGACCTCTATCGGCCGGACCTGGAAATGTTCGGATACGACTGGGAGGAGCCCATCGGATCCGAGGGTGGGGGAGCGACCGGACACGGTGTGCCCGACCCTAGATGAACAACCCGCCCCTGCGCCGTCTACGAAACTGGCTTGCACGAAAGGGCCTTCTACGGCAGCGCCGCGTCTACTCGCACTCGATATGGGGCGTCGGGAAATCAGACCTCAATCAGGCTGAGTCGTCGGAACATGGCGGGTCGCCGGGGTGTGACGCGTGGCCCATTCACCCCGTGCTGCGAGAACTGAAGGAGGGTCGAGGGTTCGGATTCGCCCACTTCAACGACGGCGAATGTCGTTGTTTGATCGAGGGGGCACATACGAACAGGGACGGTGTCGAGATCTGCCCCGAGCGGGTCAGACTGTTACTTGAGAGCAGCATCGGGCGCCTGACCAGCGCCTCCGATCAAAGGATCCGGGAGAGGTTCCTCGTGGGCCTGCCGTGCCCTCGCTGCCATGGGGTTCAGGCGGAGGACGTGCTGCGAAAGTTTCCAGACTTCAAGCACCACCAACGTGTTCCCGCAACGCTCTTCCATCACGCGATGCGTTGGAGTCGTCCCCGAGTGGCGGCCAGCCTGGTAGAAAGAGGCGGTGAAGCGTTTCTGGTGTGCAGCACCGAACACGACGTCGACGCCATCGAGCGTCTGCTCGGACTTCGATTTCGAGCGGTGCTCAGGGTCGATCGCTTCCGTGCACACGACAGCCCCGAGGTGTTCGATGCATGGGCGGACACCATTGGATGGGGGCAAAGCGGGACCGACGGCGCCGCCTCGCCGAAGACCATGCTGCTGCTCTGCGGCATCATCGGTCGGGTCTGGGCCGTTCAGGCATTCTTGTCCGAACCCGACAGTCTTACGCTCTGCCTGGGCAGCTACTTTGACGACGTCGGTCTCGGGCGTGTATTGAAATACGCCGGGGGTCAGAGACTCCGTTGTAAGCGGTGTCTACGCATGGCTGACTGACTGCCGAGCGCCCCTTGATGATAGCCTACGGCCTCAGAACGTGTAGCTGAATCGTTCGATGTCCGCAGCATAGAGTTCCCCAACGAGTTCACGCGTCTCGTCGTCATAGTACGCCCGATAACTGCCGCGGTATCGGCCGCGGCCGGTCTGTGGAAGTCGCTGCGGAACCGGCAGACCCAGACGCTCGAGCACGGGCGGGAGAGCACTCTCGATTTCCTCCAACTTGATGACCTCGTCGACGAGAGGCCGTCCGTCCTCGTCTCCAGCAAAGCCGATAAACGAAAACGCTCCGAAGCGGATCACGCTCGACTCCAGGCCGGGTGCCACCGCGCCACGGCCCCCGGGATCAAGGGTGCGCACCCACGTCCGGAACCCACGGTGCCGGGTGGTCCGACGCCTCAAGCGCGACCACTGCCCTCCCTCGCGGAAAGTGAACATCTCGTAGAGGGACACCAACCGGCTCCACGGACTCCTGACCATCACGAACTTGAAATAGGTTTCGAAGTCCCAACCCCGTTCTCTGAAGGCATCACGCACTTCGAGTGGCCGCATGTGATTGTAGAACGGGAAGTCCTCCGTGACCTCATGGCCGCGCAGGCCGTGGATCTCGGCATAAGGATCGAGAAGCTTACGGACCGACCTCGAACCCGTCTTCGGACTCGCGAAAAACACGAATCGGTGTCGGTGGGAGATGCGCATGACAGTTGCTGGGAGTTCAGGGTCCCGCGGATTTTCGAGACGGCAAGATGATAGCCGGGCGAGGGCAGGGAGCACAGGGTCTCACGAGACTCTCGATGACCTTTTCGGGCTACTGGGGTACGAACGACGGACATATCAAATGCCACCCAACCCCTCACCCCTCACAGGCTGCGCGATACTGTGAACGTCTCGTCCAGACGACGCCTTTTTTCGATTCTCGGCGGCGCCCTATTGGTCGTCGGGCCCTTGTCCGCGGCGCAGACCGGGGCCGGGACAGATTCCGGGCCGATCTCCGGGCGAGACGCGGCGAGTG
>CAUZVZ010000193.1:0-4374 GCA_963583605.1 Gemmatimonadales bacterium UBA6960 | reverse complement strand
ACCCCAGGCGTACCGACGACTCCCCGACGTACTCGCAGCCCAGGGCGACACGATCGAGGTGCTTCACACCCTGCGCCCCCTGATCGTGTGTATGGCCCCGTCCCGGACGCGACTGTCCTGACTGACCCGAGCAGTGCCGTTCATGAGCCCGTGGTGAAGGCGAAGGCGAGCCCATGCATCCCGTTCAGGTAGAGCCACTCCGGCCCGCTGTGTGACGGGCCCATTCCCATGGCGGTCATGCCCATAACCATTTCGAGCGTCACCCACGTTCCACCGAGTGCTGGGCCGTTGAGGTCGAGATTGATGATGCCTCCGTCGGCGTCTGTCATGCCACCACCCACGTGGATGGTGTACAGAGTGGAGGGATCGAGGGGTTGGGTCGGCGTGAACCTCAGTCCCATGCCGTCAGCGGTCCGTGACCACGTACCCGCTACGGCCGGTCCGGGGCAGTCTCCGACCTGCAGCGCTATGGGGTGTCCGGTCCCAGGCGCGATTGGGGAATCGAACCGCACCTCGATGTGACCGTTGACATCAACGCCCGCAGCTCCGGCTGCCGGGATGGTCGTGAGCAGCGCGGTCGACTCAGCCTCCACGGGGGTGCTCGTCGAGCACGCGGCGAGGAGCAGCGTGAGCAGTATGTAGGCCCTGTTGATGATCATGCCCGCAACATACGGGGGAAATCGCGCCGCGAGTACCGGAAGCCAGGGGACCGGGCGGATCAATTCGGCACCCGCTCCTTCAACTCTCCATATTGACCGGCCCCGCCCCGCCCCGCACGTTACCCCGACCCGGAAACGGAACCCCTGTATCGGAGGCCCGCCGTGAATAGCAACCATTCCAGCAACCCCACGAATTCCGTCCTCAGCCGGCGTGAGGTGGTGCGGCAAGCCGGACTGGTCACGGTGGGACTGGCCGTGACGCCAGTGTCTGGCTGGCCCGCGACCTGGTTCGCCCAGGAAGCCCGGGTGGTGCCGTTCACGGACGTGGGCGAGAACTTCACGGGACTCAGGCCGCAGGGCGACGCGGACCTGCCCGGTCAGCGCCGAATCGCTCAGGACATGCGAGAGCTCTCCTCTTGGGTGACGCCCACGGAGGACTTCTTCAACGTCTCCCACTACGGATACCCCGAGCTGGACGCCTCCTCCTACCGCCTCCAGTTCACGGGCCTCGTCGAGCGACCTCTTTCGCTCACGCTTCAGGACCTCCAGTCCCGGCCGAGGGTCGAGACCACCACCGTGTTCGAGTGCGGAGGGAATTCCCGGGGCATGCTCCACGGTATGGTGGGGAACGCCCGTTGGACGGGCACCCCGCTTCTGCCGCTCCTCGCCGAAGCCAGGCCCACGACCGATTCTCGGGAGGCCCATTTCTGGGCCGCGGACACGGGCGTGGAGGAGATTCGAGGCGGCGAGTACGAACAGAACTTTGCTCGCTCCATGTCACTGGACCAGGTGAGCGAGCGGGGGCCGTTGCTGGCCTACGAGATGAACGGCCAACCCCTGTCTGTCGTGCATGGATTCCCGGTGCGCCTCATCGTTCCCGGCTGGTACGGGGTGTGCCAGGTCAAGTGGCTCCAGAGGGTCGAGTTGAGTGCCGACCGGCTGATGACCCGTTTCATGGCCAAGGACTACGTCACCCTCATGGGCAGGGACGTGAACGGCAAGACCCAGTGGGTGGAAACGTCCGTCACACGTCTGAGGGTCAAGTCGGTCATCGCCAGGGTGACGCGTTCGGGGGACGACTTCACGATCTTCGGCGCGGCTTGGAGCGACGGGACGCCGTTGGATCGGGTCGAGGTCAAGGTCGACGACGAAGACTGGCGTGCCGCCACCCTGGAGCGACCGGACGATCCCCACACCTGGACGTTCTTCTCGTTGGAGACCGCAGGACTCGCACCCGGCGAACACACCGTGGTGTCGCGCGCCACCGACGCAGAGGGCCGTACACAACCAGTGGACCTCAGCATGAAACGCACCCGCTGGGAGAACAACGAGTTGTTCACGCGAACCATACAGGTGTCGTAGGAAGCCGACGGCCCGTGGGCGCTCAGTTGTTCGCCGCCCCACTCAAGATCCACGCGACAATGGCTGCGATCTCGTCATTGCTGACCGATCCACCCAAGGGCATGCGCGATCCGGCTCCGCCGACCACAGCCTGCGAGCCCCGGAGCTTGTGCACGAGGTAGCTCTCGAGAGGCGCGTTGGGCGACACCCGCTCCATCGCCGGCACGTCTGTCGAGGCGACGTCCACGGTGTTCGAATAGGCGTTTCCCGCGCTCAGATCCATACCGTTCGGGGCACTCCCGCCGGTGTGACAGCCCGCTCTGGCACAGGTCATGGTAAAGATGGGCTCGACGGAGCCGCTGAACGTCGCGGTGGCGAGCGGAATGACGCTCAGCGCAACGTCGCTCGAGGCCGTACCGGACGTCGCCGTGATCGTGGCCGTGCCGACCGCGCCGCCCGTGATATCACCCGTCGCCGCATCGATGGTCGCCACGGCAGGGTTGTCGCTCCCCCACGCGACCGTCGCATTGAGCATCGCATTACCCTGGGCGTCCTCGATGTGAACGCTGATGCGATCCGTCAGGGTCGCCATGAGGGACAGCGAAGAGGGCAGGACGACCAGGGCCGCCGCCATCTGTGCCACGGTCACCTCCATCGAGTCGACGAACTCGTCCGCCGCGACGGTGATCGTCGCAGTACCGTCGCCCACCGCGCTTAGCACACCCCCGGTGCTCACCGTCGCCACGGAGGTATTGGAGCTAGCCCAGCCGACGGGGACGTTGACCGGGCTCCCCGCCGCATCCAGAACGGACCAGCTCAGCTGGCGGGTCTCTCCGAGTGATGAGAAGGTGACGCTCTCGGGTGTCACCGTGATGCTGGCAGGCACCACGGGCTCGGTACTGCCGCCGCCGCCACCCCCGTCCCCACACGCCAGAACCGTGACAGACAACAACAGCGCGATCACCGGGGACAACGTTCGAACATGGATTCGTCTCATGAGATCTCTTCTGGTTGAGGACAGCGTCCATTGTGCATCGGCGCCGGCGGCACGGTCACGCGGACTGGCTACGGAGCCCGATGCCTAGAGTACAATGGAGATGCACCAGCGGGTAGCGTTTGGAACGCGCCGGCCGACCCCTCGTTGATCGGGTCGACCGACCGATCCCCCATCCTCCCGACCCTCCGATGTCAATCTGATCGGTTCCCGGGTTAACAATCGGCGGGGTCGAGGCCAGGTTCCCGCTCCCTAACGGCTCCAGGGGGGCACGATGTGATTCGTGGGCGCGTAGGCGATGGCCTGGCCCAGGTGTTCGTGCATATCTCCGCTGGCGCGAGCGATCGCGCCCACGACGCTGATGGGCTGCCCGAACCAGCTCCCCTCCGAAACCTGCTGCGCCAACGTCAGGTCACGCGTCGAAGTGACCAGGTGCTCGAACGCCCGCTCTATCTCACGGATCACATCAGCTCGCGACATCGCCCCAACCCGCTCCATCTCCGCTCCGAACGCCTCCTCGACACCCTCCGGCGCCTCCACGCCCCAGAGCACGGGAAAGAGGTAGCCCTCGGCCACGATCAGAGCCATCACGTCACGCACCGACCGCACGTCGTCCATCGGAGTCCAGTCCCACGTGTCTTCCGGGAACGCTTCAGCCAAGGCGAGGAACTTGTCCCGCATGGCCTCGAAATCGGTCAACTGCTCCTCGTGCCAGGCCCTCATCCCCTGCTCCCCCATCGGGCCCTGAGCCGCCCCGCCCATGGGCAACGCGAGCACCGCCCCGGCGATCATCCACATCCAACTTCTCTTCGTCATCGTCATCACTCCTCAAAGGATTTGCGCATGAGAGATTTTAACATGAACGGGGCCGGTTGGGGTCCCAGGGAAGAGGACTAAACCAGGGTTGAACCTTAGCCTGATCTCAAATACCTTTACCTCTCTATTGCGGGGTGGAGCAGTCTGGTAGCTCGTCGGGCTCATAACCCGAAGGTCGCAGGTTCAAATCCTGCCCCCGCTACTTTGGTGAGATGCGCCGCCTTCGGGCGGCGTTTCCGTGTGTTGTCTCTTCAGCCTTGGTTGAAAGTCGGTCGATGTTTCAGACAGATGCCGAACAAGCGCGAGGGTGGACAATGACCGATTCGTGGTCTAGTCCGCGAAGGTGGGCGGCGGAGGGGTGCCTCTAGATCGACGGAGTGCGTATCCCTCGACGAGCCGCCCGAAGCCGAAAGGCCCGGGCGGATTTTTTTCAGTAGTGCGCGAGGTAGCGGGCCGGGTGGCGCGTGCAGTATGATCGAGGTGACGGGCCAGGTAGCTCAGTTGGTAGAGCACGCGACTGAAAATCGTGGTGTCGGTGGTTCGATTCCGCCCCTGGCCACTGTA
>CAUZVZ010000192.1:0-4378 GCA_963583605.1 Gemmatimonadales bacterium UBA6960 | reverse complement strand
TGTCGAGCCTGCGACGGTCTGGGCTGTAGCCCACCCCGCCTCATCGAGTGTGGCCATTTTAACGGACCACATATTTTCAGCATCACGCTCTTGCCAACTCAACACGACTTTGTCCCCGAGGGTGGACAGTTTAGGCCACAGACTGCCCTCTCCAAGGGGCGGATCGAGTGCTTCTATCTCGCCCAGAGTGATCCCACGTGGAACCATATCGTTGCACGCCGCCGCACTCAGACATGCCGCAAATACCGCTATCCGAAAGGATATCATGGTTCCCTCGTCTGCAGACAAAGAAGACGACGCCGAGCCCACCAATTGCAGGCAGGAATCTTGCACCTGCCAGTGCATGGCGTAAAGAGCCACGGTTGGAACTCGTGGGCCCGGTCCAAGGGTTTCTTTGGGGCAACTCGACAACCGGGGGGCCGTCGACCCGGGGCCGGGTACTCCCGCAGGAGATGGTTCGACAGACACGATGATTGGTTCACCTGCAGATCAGGCGGTACCTTGCGTGGATGTGCAGGCAACGGCAAACAGAGGAGTCCTAATGATTTCTGATATCCGTATGAATTCGCGGGCCTGGGAGTCGAAGCACGGCTCCCTCGTTACGCTCCGCGGATCGAAGCATGGCTCCCTCGCGGCGCTCCTTTTGGCGTTGTCCGTGGCCGCCATCCCGACCTCAGCATCCGCCCAGTACTTCGGGCGGAACAAGGTCCAGTATGAGACGTTCGACTTCAGGATTCTCAAGACCCCTCACTTCGACATCCACTTCTATCCGGAAGAGGCCGACGCGGTCGAGGACGCCGCGCGCATGGGTGAGCGATGGTACGAGCGGTTCGCACGCCTGTTCCAGCATGAATTCGAACGGCCCAAGCCGATCATTCTTTATGCGGACCACCCCGATTTTCAGCAGACGAATACTCTCTCCGGGCGGCTGAGCGAAGGCACCGGAGGCGTCACTGAGTCGCTCAAGAATCGCGTGATCATGCCCCTGACGGGGTCATACCCGGATACGGACCACGTCCTGGGGCATGAACTCGTACACGCATTTCAATACAACGTGGCGGAGGCACGCGCGGGTGCCGGCATTCGAGGTATGTCCCTCCTTCCGCTCTGGTTCGTCGAGGGAATGGCGGAGTATTTGTCGGTCGGGCGAGAGGACCCGCTCACGGCCATGTGGCTTCGAGACGCCATTCGTAGGGAGGATCTGCCCACCATCCAGCAAATGACCACGGCGACTCGGTTCTTCCCGTACCGTTTCGGGGAGGCACTGTGGGCCTATGTCGGCGGCCGTTACGGTGATGACCGGATTATCGACATCTACCGAAGGGCGCTTCGGGTCGGGGTGGAACCCGCTCTGGCCCAGGTACTGGGAACCAATTCGGATAGTCTCTCGGTGGCCTGGAAAGCTGCGGTCGAAGCGGAGTACCTGCCTCTCATGGCCGGTAGGCAAGCTCCGGAGGAGTCCGGAGCCCTGCTCCTGGCTCCATCCACTGGGGCCGGACGGCAGAACGTTTCTCCTTCAGTGAGTCCGGACGGAAGTCTCGTCGCGTTCCTGTCAGAGAAGGACCTCTTTGGAATCGACCTCTTCGTGGCCGATGCGCGGACCGGTGAAATCCAGAGAAAGCTGGTCAGCGCCAACGCCGACCCTCATTTCGATGCGTTGCGGTTCATCGACTCAGCGGGAGACTGGTCGCCCGACGGAAGCAAGTTCGTCTTCGCCGTGTTCGCCGACGGAGACAACGAGTTGGCGATCGTGGATGTCGAGAGTGGCGCCATCGAACAGAAAATAAAACTGGACGGCATCGGGGCGATCACCAGTCCGGCCTGGTCTCCTGATGGCCAATTTATCGCCTTTTCGGGACTCGATGGGGGCGTGAGCGATATCTATACTTGGGATGTCGACACAGGTGCGCTCAGACAGCTCACGGATGACAAGTACGCCGACCTCCAACCCACGTGGTCGCCGGACGGATCTACGATCGCCTTCGTTTCCGATCGGGGAGCAACCACGGACTTCGAGGCCCTCACGTACAGCAAGCCACAAATCTCGTTTCTGGATGTGGCGTCCAACCGGGTAACCACGCTCGGTGTGTTCGGCGAGGTCAAGCACATCAACCCGCAATACGCGCCGGACGGGCGAAGCTTGTACTTCGTGTCAGACCAGGACGGCTTCAGCGATATCTATCAGTACACGTTCGAATCACGCGACATCCGCCGCATCACCATGCTGCAGACCGCCGTGAGCGGGATCACCGCGATGTCTCCGACGCTATCCGTGGCCCGAGATGCCGGAACGATCCTCTTCACCGTGTTCGACGAATTCGAATTCCACGTATACAGCTTGCAGGCCGGCGAGGCCGATGCGGGCGGCGAAGCGGTCGCCGCGTCCTCCTCGCCGAAGCCGGGCCGCCTCCTGCCGCCGGCGGCACCGTCGCGGTCGAGCCGGATCGCCGGGTACCTCGCCGATCCTATCGTAGGACTCGCGCCTACTGGAACCTATCTCGCCGAGAATGCGGTCGAGTACGATTCGTCTCTCTCCCTCGACTACATCGGACAACCCAGTATCGGAGTAGGCACGGACCGCTTCGGGCAGTATGCCTCCGGCGGCGCGTCGGCATTCTTCAGTGACATGCTCGGTAATCGCACACTAGGCATGATGATTCAGGCCCAGGGGTCGGTAAAGGACGTCGGCGGGCAGGCCTTTTACGTAAACCAAGCGAAACGACTCAATTGGGGCGTCAGCGGTGGTCGCACCCCCTACCTTCAGGGCTATTCATATTACGGGTTCAACGGCGATGGCTCCCAGAGCGTCACTCAGATACTCCAGCGGATTTATGTAAGCCAGGCCAACTATATGGCGGCCTATCCGTTTTCCACGACACGCCGTCTGGAAGGCAACATCGGGGTCCAACGCTACTCGTTCGACCTCGAGGAGCATGTATACACGTACGATTTCTACGGTCTCAGTGGTTTTGGGCGCAATTCCCTCAATTCCGACGCTGATTGCCTGAGGGTCATTTTTAGACCGTGCCAGGATGCCATCAATCTCGCCTCAGCTTCCGTCGCACTCGTCGGGGACAACTCGAATACCGGTTTAACCTCCCCAGTGTCAGGCGGACGGTATCGGTTGGAGGTCGGGCAGTCCGTCGGTACAAAGAACTTCACGTCCGTCGTCGCGGATATCCGGCGTTATATCAGCCCCACCAGAAACATCACGTTCGCGGCCCGAGCGCTTCATTTCGGGCGGTACGGAAAGCATCTGGATCCAGACCGGGTTACAGCGTCCATTCAACCCTACTTCCTGGGGTATGAGACGTTCATCCGTGGGTACTCGTACGAAAGCTTCACCGGCCAGTCGGGAGCGGACGAATGTGCGACCTCCGGCCTAGAGCCGGGTGCTGTGGTAGGCCAGTGCCCCGGATTCGACCGACTGTTCGGTCACCGCCTCGGTGTGGTGAACCTAGAGTTTCGCGTGCCGTTACTCGGAACGCCGCGTTTCGGGCTCATCAGCTTCCCTTACCTGCCGACGGAGATCTTCGGCTTTGCGGACGCGGGCGTCGCCTTCAACGATTTCAGCAACGTCAAATTCAATTTCGTGCGGTCGGGTGGCCAGCGCGTGCCGGTGTTCTCAGTGGGCGGCGGGGCGCGCTTCAACATCTTTGGATTCCTAATCCTGGAGGCCTACTGGGCACATCCATTCCAGCGGCCGGAGAAGGGATCGCACTGGGGATTCGTGCTGTCTCCGGGATGGTAGTAGGACACGCTTATAGTGGTTAGACGACTCGGCACGCTGGGTGGCTCGCGAACTTCTGGGACGCGACACTAGAAGATCGAGACGTTGATGTAGCGCCCCGGGTTCTCCCGGACGTCGTCCATGAATAGGCGTGCGCTCTCGACGGCGGCCGTCAGGCTCGTATAGAGCGAATCGTCGACGAAGAGTTGGCCGAGCGTACCCTCGCCGCTTTCGATGCGTGCAAGGATCGTTTCAAGGGATGCCATGGTCCCCTCGATGCTCTCTGACGTCGCGGTGAGGCGGTCCATGAGGGAGTCGGCTTTGGCCACCGTACTCCCCAAGTCATCGCGTAGCTCCGGCCCGGTCACTTCCGCGAGACCGTCTACGGCCCGGTTGAATGACTCTATCAACTCCCCCAAGCCTTCGGTCTCGGACTCCAGTAGATCGGAAAGTTCACCCACGAGCGTGTTGAGACCCTCGGCACTCCCGCCGATGGCGTCCAGATTCTCCGGTGACAGAAGCTCGGCCATTCGGTCGAGGACGATCTGCCCCTTCTCGCCCAGAGACTCAGTATCGTCCAGCAACCCCTTCACGGCTGTGCCCGGCAGGTTGCCCCCTCGGTCGATCGTGCCCGGCCCGGAACCTGGC
>CAUZVZ010000191.1:0-4387 GCA_963583605.1 Gemmatimonadales bacterium UBA6960 | reverse complement strand
CCTTGAACTCCTCGGCGAGTTCTTCGAACTGCGCCAACATGTCGTTGTACCCATCCCCCTCGATGGCGTAGTCCCGACCGTTCGCGGTCGTCACAGGTGCGAAACCCACCGACCAGAATCCCATGTCGTCGGTGAGGTGCCGGAAGATCTTCATCACGTCCAGATTTTGCTTGGTCAACGTCACCCGGGCGCCGACGGGGGGGTTGTTGTGGCGCTTCAAGAGCTCCTTGATCTTCGGCTGGACCACGTCGTAGCTGCCCATCCCGTTCTTGAAGACGCGGAATTCGTCCTGCGACTCCTTGGGCCCGTCGATGGAAATCGTCACACCTACTTTGTTGTCGACGAGCCACTCGATGACTTCTGGGCGTAACAACGTGGCGTTGGTCGTGAGGCTGAACTGGACCTCTTTCCCCAGGATGACCGCCCTCTCGCGAGCATAGACGAGGGTCTTCTTCAGCACCTTGAAGTTGAGCAGCGTCTCACCGCCGAAGAACGTGAGATTGGCGACTCGGTTGGTGCCCGCCTCCTTGAACATGAAGTCGACGGACTCGCGGGCCGTCTCTTCGCTCATGAATTTCGGCTTCTCGCCGAAGTCCGTGTCGACGATTTTGTCTTCGCCGTATTCGTAGCAGTAGGTGCAGGCCAAGTTGCACTTGTTGGTGACGTTGAGGACCATCGTGGTGAGTGGAAAATCCTGCGGCGGAATCACCGGTAGGGACTTCGTAGGAGGCAGGTGGACGTCTCCGATGGCATGGATCCCCAGCAGCTCCTGGATGGCGTCCGCCACTTCGTTGGCCGGATGGCGGTCCGCCAGTGCCTCCGTGAGCTCTTCGGGGGACATGGGCTGTCCATCCAACGTCTTCAACACGTTCCATGAGGGCGTGTCGACATGGAACACGCCGGCGCTGGGCACCATGTACAAGAAGTGCTGCCCGCTGGCCTCGAAGGGGTGGAACTCCCTTAAGCCCAGGGCGCTCATAGGATATCTCCCCACGGGTCCCAGCGCATGTAGAGGGGCACCGTAACGATGAGGTGCGCCCGAGCTCTGAGCGGACGATCGGCTTGCCCCCCGGGCGGTGTGAAATCCGCTATGACCCATACGTCGCCGATGTTGTTTCGATTTCCACTCCGTTCGGGATTGGGGCCGTCCGGCGCGGGTGTGAAGAGTCCGCTACGCGCGTCGATTCTACCGACGAACTCGATGTCGTCGTCGTCGAAGGTGGCCGAGTATTCTTCCAGGCTCCAAGTGGCGTCTACAACGCCGAGATCCACGTCATCGCCCGTCCCCGTCCTTCCGTCCGTGCCCTGATGGTAGGCGCGCGCTTCGAACTGGGTGAAGCCCTTCGGCATACGGGCGCCACCCACGCGCGCCATTCCCCACTCCGGGTTCACTCGGATGGAGTGGATCTGGTCATAGACGAATCCGCTCTCCGGACGGCGGGCTCCGGAAACGGAAATGTCTCGTGGCCCCACAGATGCGTCATCGTCGACGTCGACGATGACCGTAGCCAAATCTCCCTCGGACCGCACAACTCGTTGTACGGTGACTCCGGGCCCCAGATCCACGGCCTCGGGTGTGAGGACGCCCTGGGGTAGGTTGGCGCCGAAGATTCGCACCTCCTGTCCCTCAGTTCCGGCTTTCAACGCCCTGGGCTCCATCCCGAGAATCATCGGGTCGTTACCGACTCGGTAGAGATGGGCGTCGAAGCCCAACTCGTCGTAGTCCCCAGTAAACCAGCGCCCCGAGATCTGCTGCCAATCCCGCTCCACGAAGAGAACCTCTCGCAATGGCTCTTGCCCATTTGACCGAACCGAACTGCCGCGCCATTGATAGCCCGTGTACACGATCGAACTCCCGCTGCGGGAAACGACTTCGCCGGAGCGCGCATAAGTCAGGGTGGAGGACGTCGTGAACTCATCGTTGGTGCCGGCGACGGGTTCGATGGTCAGTTGCCCGAAGATGCGGCCGTAGCCGGGCTGAACCGCTGACACGGCCCACGTTCCCGCGACCTGCGCCGGCTGCATGGTCGCAGACCAATCGCTCCACTCGGGCGTCTCGAGTGGGAACGCCTGGGACAAGTGTTCGATCGCCTTGTCCATGGGGTGGCGTGTGTCACTCGGGGCTTCGGGGCTGCCGGGGGCGGGACCCATGTATCGAAAGGCCTGGAAATCCGAGACAGGGTAATATCCGCGATGCATGGCCATGAGGAGGCCCCACTCCTCGCTCGTCCGGCGTTGGGTGATGACGCGCCCCATTGAATGGCACTGCGTGCACGTCGTCTCAGTGTCGTCGTCCGCTTCGTAATCGAAATCGATGAGTCGGCGTTCGACCTCGAAGAGCCCCGGCCGCAACTCCTCAGGCGCAATGCCGTGTTCGTTGGAGAGATACCGGACTATCTCCCGGGCCGACGCAGGTTCGATGTCGACGCCGACCAGAGCGACCATTCTCCGGATCGACGTCTGCCACCCCTCCGGCGTCTTCCTCAAGTAGGACAGGCGGGTCATTCGGCCGGAGTCGTCCTGCGTGTGGCAGGAGGAGCAGTTGTCGATGACGAGATCGTTCTCGATGGGAGATCCCTCGCTTTCTGCGCCGGACGCGGACTGGCTCCGAGCGCTGGCGGGGTACAGGAGCAGCGCTAAGCCGAGAAGGAGGCCATGGACAGGGGCGAGGCACGACCAAGTGCGTCTGTTCATATGCGGAATCCCGCCGTTGTGTGTGACTCAAACGGACCCAAGAAATCTTGAGGCCACGTCGAGGCCACGTCAAGGTATAGAATACGCGCCTTTTGGGTTTTCTGCGAGCGTGGCCGTTTCTCCGCTAGCGTCCCCGTCAGTTCTCTTCCAGGATTCCACGGGAGATCATGACCGAGAGGGCGCCCAGGAAGTCCGGTAGGATCACCGGATCGCCCGTTCGGCAGTAGGCTTCGAACAGATCAGGCACTTGTGTGTGATCGGATGCTATTGCCAGGACGCGCTTCACGTCGATCCCGCGGAGATAGCGAACTCCTCCCGGGACCAGGGGCGTCGAGAGACGCTCCTCCATGGCCACCTCATCATCTATGATCGTCGGCCGTGCGATCACGGCCAGGGTCGCTCCCGGCCGCAGATCGATGGATGGCTTCCGGCGGAGCCGGTCGAAAGCGTTGAGCACGGTGGGGTCTCGTTTCAAACGCTCAATGTCCAACTCGCCGTCCTCGTCCGGCTCATCATAGAGATCGTCCATGGCCGAACGGTCGGTCCAGAACGCGTGACGGTGCTCTCTGCCGCCGATGCCGAAGACCTCGGCCGATTGTTTGCCATAGCTGGCGTAGACACGCCGCTCACGGCCCTCGTGGAAATCGAGGCATGCGGACTCCATTTCGGGGCGTCTCAGGCACGTATGGGTGACGACCGCGGCACGCCAGCCCGATGTAAGGGCCTTCTTCACGCCGAAGGAGGAAACCGGATCCAGAAAGGAAGCCGCGTCGCCCACGAGCAGCATGTGGTCGTCCGAAAAGCGACGGGCCGAATACATCGAAGCATTACACGCCCATGGGTCGCCCTGGAGAGAGCCACCTTCGAGTAGCTCAGCGAAGCGCTTCGTCTTGGTCATCTCAGAGCGATAGATGGGGCCGATCTCCTTGCCCGGTTCCAGGCCCGTCACGTGGGGATCGACCATCAGCGTGAAATAGCGCGAGTGGTCGTCGACCGGGACCGACCAGGCCCATCCGTCCGTGTAGCTCTCGACCAGGGTGTGGGTCGGGTCGGGAACGTCCCACCCCTCCTCCCTACGCCAGATGCCCACGAGCGCTAGCGTGCGTGGACCGTCGTCCTGCTGCCGAAAGCCCCGGCGCGCCACGACTCCGGAGCGTCCCGAGCAGTCCAGGATCCACCGGGCCGTGATCGGGGCGGCGTCCTCGCTGGACGCACAGTCGAGTCGGTAGAAGTCCGAGTCGCGCTCCACACCGCGGATCGTCGTTTCCGCTCGGATGTGTGCACCCTTGGCCTCGGCCAGGTCGAGCAGCACCCGATCTAGCTCGGTCCGCAACACTTGGTACCCCCTGGCGCCCTCCGGAAACTCTTCAACCCGTAAGTCGGAGCCACCCCACCAGACGGAGTGGCCCGCGCTCCGCACGAACCCCGCACCGTCCACCGCGCTCGATGCCCCGATCCGATCGAGAACCTTACGAGTGCTTGGTGGCAGCGACTCGGCGAGCTTGGAGGATGCCGAGCCGGAGCGGGCGAATACCGTGACCGAATGTCCCCAGGCGGAGAGAAGACTCGCCGCCGCGGCCCCTGCGGGGCCGCCGCCGATAATGGCTACGTCGCTCGGTCTCGCCTCCACCGTGCCCTTCAGTTCGACCCACCGTCGAGGCTGATCGCCTCCGCCGTCCTCTCATTGACGACC
>CAUZVZ010000190.1:0-4555 GCA_963583605.1 Gemmatimonadales bacterium UBA6960 | reverse complement strand
CTACTCAGTCGCCGATCCCCCTGCTACTTCCTCTCAGAGCTCCGACCGGGACTTGAACCCGGGACCTCCTCCTTACCAAGGAGGCGCTCTACCACTGAGCTATCGGAGCGCCGCCTCGGAGGCTGCTCTACTCCTTCAACAGCCTTCTTTCTAGAGCGGGAGACGGGACTCGAACCCGCGACCCTCAGCTTGGAAGGCTGATGCTCTAGCCAACTGAGCTACTCCCGCTAAGCCTTCGTTAATCCAATGGTGGGGGTAGGATTCGAACCTACGAAGGCTAAGCCAGCAGATTTACAGTCTGCCCCGTTTGACCGCTTCGGTACCCCACCGGCCATAGATTCGGGGGATTTCAACCCCGTGACCCACCCCCCCTTGGAACAAAGCAAGCCGCCTGTTGGGCGGCCCTTTCCAAGTAAGCTTGGTAAGCTAACGGCTGCCCAAAGCCTCATCAAGTCCCGAATTGGAGCGTTTTTCAGGGCGCGCTAGAAGTCGATGAGCTGCTCTCCAGGGACGAACCAAAATTACGATCCAACAGAGGCTGGAGATCCGGATCTCGTCCCATGAATTCGCGGAAGAGGTTCTCAGGTTCGTCGCTGTCACCCCTGGTGAGGATCGCACGGAGATAGGCCTCTCCTACCTCGCGGTTGAAGATCCCTTCGAGGCGGAACCGTCCGAAAGCATCCGCATCGAGTACTTCAGACCACAGATACGAGTAGTAGGCGGCCGCATATCCCCCGGAAAACAGGTGCGTAAACGACGTTGCGGAGTGCATGCGGGCGAACCCGGAGGACGGTGCGTACTCCTTCAACAACCCCTCTATATAGGGCATCAGGTCCTCGGTCACCTCATCGGGGTCATCACGGTGGAGCCGGAGATCGAGGTACCCAAAAGAGAGCTGCCGCATTTGCCTCCAACCACCCAGGAACGTCCGTGCGCTCCGGAGCCTCTCATAGAGGTCCTTGGGCAAGGGCTCACCGGTCTCATGGTGCCCGGAAAGAAGCAATAGGGCCTCCTCTTCCCAGGTCCAGTTCTGCATGATCTGCGAAGGGAGTTCGACGAAATCCCAGGCGACATTGATGCCCGCCATCGGAGCGACCGGGACGGTGGAGGTGAGGTGATGAAGGAGATGCCCGAATTCGTGGAAGATGGTCTCCACCTCGGTGTGCGTCAGGAGGGACGGGACATCCCCTTTGGGCGGCGACAGGTTGCCCGCGATGACTCCGACGTGTGGCTCGAACACTCCGTTGCGGGGTCCACGCGTCCTCAAATCGTTCATCCACGCGCCTTGCCTCTTGGCGGACCGCGGATGCCAGTCGGCATAAAAGAACCCCAGCAACGTGCCGTCGTCTTCACGCAATAGCTCGTAGTATCGAACGTCTGGATGCCAGACCTCAGGGATATCCTGCTCCCGCACGACAAGGCCGAACACCCTGTGGACCACCTCGAACATTCCGTCCAGAACCCGATCGAGGGGGAAGTATGGGCGAACGACTTCGTCGTCGATGTCGAACCTCGCCCGGCGTAGACTCTCACCCACGTAGGCCGTGTCCCACGGCTCCAGCTCAGAAAGGCCCAACACAGAGGCATGTGCCCGTAAATCGGCCAGGTCGCGCTCCCAGTATGGACGCGTCCTCTGAGTCATATCGTCGACAAAGTCGAAAGCACGTCCACCGGTCTTGGCCATATGGTCTTCGAGGCGGTAGTCGGCGAAGTCCGAGTATCCGAGTACCTCGGCCAACTCCCTCCGGAGACGCAGGAGCCGAGCCATGATCTCGCCGTTGGCAAACTCACCCTCCTCGCCCCGTCGGACGAAGGCGGTATAGATCTCCCTGCGAAGTTCACGATCACGAGCGTGTTTGATGATCGGCTCGACCGAGGGGTAGTCGAGAGTGAGAAGCCATCCATCCAGTCCCCGCTCAGCCCCTTTGCGCATTGCTTCCTCCCGGTCCGGTTCCGGGACGCCCTCGAGACGGCTCCCGTCCTCGATCAGGAGAGAAAACGCGTTGGTCGCGTCGATCACGTTCTCGGAAAATTTGTGTTCGAGAGCAGAGATCTCGAGCCGGATGGCACTCAGCTTTTCTTTATCCGCGGTCGAGAGGTCGGCTCCCGCCCGCTTGAAATCCCGCAGGATCGTGTCCAGATGCCGTCTCTGGATCGGGGGCAAAGCAGCGGCCTCATCGGTGTCGGCAAGCGCCCTGATTCGAGCCCACAGCCTCTCGTTCAATGTGACCCGAGTCCAAAATTCCGTGACCTCAGGCAAGACCTCGTTGAACGCCTTCCGCAACTCCGGCGTCTCTGCCACAGTCAACAGGTGCGTTACAGGGACGGTACGTTCCTTCACCCGCTCTAGCGCGGCATCGAGCCGCCCTATCGTATCGGCATAGGTAGGCACCGACTCGACGGACACGAGTTCCTCGATCTCAGAGCGAGCCTCTTCCAGAATCTGCCGCACCGCAACAACGACGTGGGTAGCCTCGATTTCACCGAAGGGGATGCGGGTGTAATCGCAAAGCAGTGGATTGGAGGTCGTAGGCATGCGAGGCAATGGCATATGAGTTGACCGAACCGCTTTTTATGTGCGAGCGAAAGTATAGTGCGTTTCCTCACCGCTGGCGATTACACGGCGACGGGCAAAGGGTAGCCACAGCCCCGTGCACGGCTTGCCCTCGACACCCGCGATGGGCATAGTGGGAGCCGTTGGATCCACCCACGGAGGCAGTCTTTGACAGAGCCGTACGACCGTCGTGCTTTTCTCCGCCACCTGACCGCGGTCGGGCTCGCAGCACCGGCCATCTCCATGGTCGGATGTAACCTCGAGGAGATCCAGCGAGAAGATGAAGAGGGCCCAGCGGCCGACCTCGTCATCTCACGGCCCGTCTTGCTCCCGTGGTCCGACGATGCCGTCCGAATCGCGGCGCCCCTCTCAGCGACGCCGGTCGCATATGTCTCCCGAGCATTGCGGAGGGTCTTCATCGACGCGGAATATCGACTGGAGATCGAGGGGGTACTCGCCGCGCACATATCGGTCAGCTCGGGCCTGTGGAGGATTCCCCTTGTGGGAGACGATCTTGGAATCCCGATCGACGCTGGCGATGAACTCCGAGAGTTCGAGGAGACGCACATCGGCGAGTGGAACTCGACCATGGATCCTGCCGAGGGAGACTTTCGGCTTCGGCGTGGGCGGCAGAGAACCGTGCGGGTCGACTTCGACTGCGCGCCCATGGCGACCAGAGAGGAGTTGTTCAGCGCCGGACTCTGGGAGATCGGGCAGTGCGCAGAGCCGGGGCCGGGACTGTGCCGAGAGGACTTCGTGGAGATCGGTACCGGGTCTCGCTATTCACGTAGGGATATCGGAACCTGCACCGAACCGGTGGGCGCCGTGCGTTACGTGACGTGGGCGTGTCCCTAAATCGCCTCGACCCGGTACCCTGTTCCCCGGGGGGTGCTGATTGATCTGCCTCATGACGCCGTGGAGGAGCGGATCGGTCAAACGCGTGAGGCGATCGCAGGTGACTCCGCCGCCATATTCGAGGCAAGCTTCCTAGAGACCAACACGTTCGTCGCAGTAGATATTCTCGAGCGGCACCCGGGAGGCTTCCACCTGATAGAGGTAAAATCGTCCACCAAAGAGAAACCGGAGCACATCCCCGACGTTGCGGTGCCACTCCACGTCCTGCGGCGGGCGGGAATCGAGATTACGCAGGCCTCAGTTGACGTGCCCCCAGGTGTGGCACCACTCCCTATGAGGGACGTACGTACGTAGAGGACTCCGTGAACCATGATCGGGGTGGCCTTGAAGGCTCCAACACCCAACTCGTTCGAGGTAAGCACCGCCGTGTCTGAGTTGGTCCACTGCCACACAACCTGAAGCTGCTCGATGTTGTCGGCGTCGATCTGGCCAAGGGGGGCGTACTTCGTGCTGCCAGCGTCCCCCTCCATAGGCTGGCCAGGCGCCTGGAGGGTCGTCGATGCCAGAAGGCGTCGCCAGCACCACCTCCAGGGCCAAGGTCACGCCCTCCGTTACCGCTGCTCTCACCGCCGCCTCCAAGATGCTGGGGTCCGGCGTGATCATAGAACACGCCACCCCGATTCGGAAGATCGGACTCCTCCCCAGTGCTTTGCAGCGGAACGAAAAGATATCTATCCTATACGTTGGCGGACTGCCCAACTTGCTTAGCCGAGCTCCGCTGACTTGGCTGTACTCGAGAGCGGGAAGATCACGATGCGCGTATCAGCGATGGTACTCATAGCCGGCGCCACGCTTGCACAAGCACTTCCGGCCCAACAGCCGGCGCCCGATTCGGATGACCGCCCACGGCCGATCGGAACCATGAGCGAGCTCATGGTTCACCTCATTTACCCGACCTCGGACGCCATCTTCTACATCCTCACACGAACGCCGACCACCACTGCCGAATGGGGCGCACTAGAGGGCCAGGCGCTCATGCTGGCGGAGTCGGCCAACCTGTTGATGATGCCGAGCCGAGCCCGCGGACGCGACCAGTGGATCGAGGACGCGAAGTTGTTGCTCGACGTCGGTGAGGCGGCATTGAGG
>CAUZVZ010000189.1:0-4566 GCA_963583605.1 Gemmatimonadales bacterium UBA6960 | reverse complement strand
AAGCAGGAAGCTGACATGCCCGACGAGGCCGTTGCTATGGCTGCTGAATACTGCGCAGACCTGCCAGCGAACTGCACCAACGGCAAGATCAACATTGAGTACAAGTTCGTTGAAGGCTCTGTGATCGCGCAGCGGACGGCCGAGTTGTTAGAGAAGGGGTGGAGTGTCGCGTTCAACGTGGACTTCGACCTGAACAACCAACAGCAACACATCCAGGCCGCTGCATTGGGTAGTTATAACGCTATGGCTTGGCGCCAGTTCGGGGCATTCCGCCCCGAGGGCGACAACGTCTGGTTGATGTGTCGCACGGTGGGATTCATTTCCCTGAACTGGCCGAAGTACTGCGACGAGGAGCGCGATGCCGTGCTGTGGGAAGCCACGGCTACAAGGGACGAAGCCATCCGCGCTCCGCTGTTCCAGGAACTGGCGCAGATGCTTCACGACGACTACCTGTACGTCTTCCTCAACCACAACAAATGGCTGAGTTCCTTTAGCAACAACGTGCGCGGGGTTTGCGAGGAGAAGACAGCGGATGGACACCTGATCTTCTGCCCGAACGACGGGGTTATTTCTGCCCGTTCTATTTGGCTTGCAGAGGACTAATACCAACCAAGGACGGGCGTAGCCAGACACTCCGATCACAATTCGTCAAACGAGATGAGATTCTGGGGCCTCCGGGTGGGCATGCTCATCGCGCTTTTGCTCGCGGTGTCCATGTTCACCTTCGGAGCGATGAACCTCCTTGGCGATCCGCTGTTCAACATCCTCGGCCCGATCGCCGGTGACACTGAAAATCCGGAAAACCTCGCCAAGATCCAGGCGGCCGAGGAGCAGTACTACCTCGACCGCCCGCTTCCCGAACGTTACGTCCGGTGGCTTGGAGACTTCGTCACCGGTGATTTCGGAGTCCGGTTCTCAGCTTCCGGGCAGCCACCGGTGAGTGAGGTAATCAAGGAGCGTCTTCCTCGAACACTGGCCCTTTCTGGAATGGCCATGACCTTCACGCTGGCTATCGGGATCCCGTGGGGTGTGTGGTCGGGTTCAAGATCGGAATCAGCGCGAGATCGGCTGTCGACCGGCGTGGCGTTCTTCCTCGTATCGATACCCAACTTCGCCCTTGGTGTGGTCCTCCTCTACGCAGTTGGTTTCCGCCTCGGCTGGATGCCCGTCAGGTTCGATGCCGGTGACCCGTTTTGGCAACGCATGCACCAACTGGTCCTTCCCGCACTGACCCTGGCCCTGGGCGGCGCCGCTGTCTACCAGCGACTCCTGCGGACCGACATGATCACCACCCTTCAGGAGGACTTCATCTTGATGGCCCGGGCCAAGGGCCTGTCGCGGAGGCATATTCTTTTCCGGCATGCCCTCCGACCATCGTTGTTCTCGGTGGTCACCCTTTTCGGGATCAACGCAGGGGGCATTTTCGGTGGGGCCCTCATCGTGGAATTGATTTTCGGGATCCCAGGTATCGGATCGTTGTTCGTCGAATCGATCTTCCGTGAGGACTTTCCCGTGGTACTCGCCCTGGTGATGATTCTGACCGCAGCATTCGTTGTCATGAACTTCGTCGTCGACATCCTCTATTCGATCATCGACCCCAGAGTCCGACAGTGAAGCTCACAGCCGGACCCTCGATGGATGAGTCCTCTGGAGCGGTCAAGGCGCGTCGGCTCGGGCCGGGCTTCTGGCTCCCAATGGGTTGGATCATCGTCATAGTCGGTGTGGCACTGCTTGCTCCAGTTCTTCCCCTCAAGGATCCCACCGACTATTTCATTCGACCTGGAGAACGCCCGCCCTATCCACCGTCGGCCGACCACTGGTTCGGAACAGACCAGGATGCCCGCGACATGTTCTCGCGGATCGTCAGCGGGGCCCGCGTCTCCCTGGCCGTTGGCTTCATGACCGTCGCGATGAGTTTCATCGTCGGAGGAACTCTAGGGATGGTCGCTGGCCTGGTGAGGGGCTGGTTTGACCGGCTCGTCTCGTTCCTCTTCCTCGTCCTGCTGTCCTTCCCAGGACTGGTGTTCACGATTCTCATAATCGCGCTGATCGATCGAAGCGTCCTGACCATCTCGGTGGCACTGGCCATCGGCGGTATTGCGCCAGTGGGACGGCTGGCTCGTGCCGCGACATTGAGCTTTGCCGAAAGGGAGTTCGTGATCGCCGCGAGGACTCTTGGGGCACGAAACTCCCGCATCCTCTTTCGAGAACTTCTCCCCAACGTGGTCATCCCCATGGGAGCCCTGGTGCTCCTAGGAGTGGCCACAGCGATCTTGGCCGAGGGTGGCCTGGCGTTCCTCGGCCTGTCAATCGAGAAGGGAGAGACGTGGGGGAAGCTCATTCGTAACGGCTCGGGAAGCAGGGTCCTACGAGACTCTCCATGGGTTGCCTTCGGCCCGATCACCGTGATGTTCCTCACCCTCGCGTCGATCAACTACATCGGCGACTACCTCCGCGGCTTCTTCAACGTCCGAGAAACAGGCCTCGGGCGATGACCGGCCGACAAGCACCCCTGCTGAGTGTCCGGGACCTGAAGGTGGTATTCCCGACCCCGATCGGGATGGTCCATGCCGTCGACGGGGTGTCCTTCGACCTCGAGGCCGGCCAGTCCATGGGGATCGTCGGGGAATCCGGTTCCGGCAAGACAGTGACCGCCAAGACCCTGATGAACCTTCTTCCCTCCTATGCCCTGGTCGACGGTTCGGTCACCTTCGATGGCCAAGACCTACGAGCACTGGCTGCTGAACGAAAGACCGAGAAGCACCTCTGGGGCGTCGAGATCTCCATGATCTTCCAGGACCCGATGACATCGCTCAATCCAGTCAAGAAGGTCGGCGAACAAATCGCCGAGTCAGTGCGCTATCACCTCGGACAGACGAGAACGGCAGCCCGCCGCCAAGCAGGTGACCTACTCGAACAAGTAGGGATTCCCGAACCGGGAAGAAGGCTCGACGAATACCCCCACCAACTATCAGGAGGCCTCCGCCAACGGGTGGTGATCGCAGCAGCCCTGGCGTGCGAACCACGGGTACTCATCGCCGATGAACCCACCACATCGTTGGACGTCACCGTCCAGAAACACATCCTGGACCTGCTCGACGACCTTCGTGCAGCGCGGGGGATGGCGATGATCCTCGTCACCCACGACCTCGGTGTCGTCAAGGGCCGGACCGACGAGGTGATGGTCATGTACGCCGGTCGGACCATGGAAGAGGCCCCCACCGAAGAAATCTTCTCCCAGCAGGGCCACCCCTATACCGAGGCCCTGATTGAAACCATTCCGAAGATCAATTCGGCCAGCCATACACGGCTGGTGCCGATCCCGGGCCAACCACCGGTCACCACCAGTCCGCCCACTAGGTGCCCGTTCGCGGATCGGTGTCGCTACGCGACCGACCTGTGCGTGGCACAGGGCCCACCCCTGACGCCCCTTGGTGACGACCACCACGTTGCGTGCCACACGCCGGTCGGAACCCCCGCTGCCGCCGCGGCCCTAGCAGCCAACGCTGCGCGAGGCCACACAGCGACCGGGTTGGAAATCCACCAATCTGGAGTGCCCATCGGTGCGGTCATCGACGGTCCGGGGGAGAGGGTCTGATGGCTGGTCGCGGCACCGTCCAACTCCGCGGCGGCGAGGACGTCATTCTTCGGGTGGAGAACCTCGTCCAGGAATTCCCAGTCGGCCGCAACCGTGTGGTCCACGCGGTGTCCGACATCTCTTTCGACCTCCGGAAGGGGGAGACCCTGGGCATCGTCGGCGAGTCCGGCTGCGGCAAGTCCACGACAGCTCGGGCCATAGTCCAGCTTCCGCCACCCACCAGCGGTCGGGTGATTCTGGACCCCGGCTCCGAAAATGAGGTTGACCTGACCCGACTATCAGGTAACGACCTGCGCGATGTACGGCCGAGACTCCAGATGATCTTCCAGGACCCGATCTCGTCGCTGAACCCGCGGAGGCGGGTAATGGACATTGTCAGCGAGGGTCTCGAAATCTGGTCCGACGGTGACATCGGGACCGGAGGAAGGGAACGAGTCGAGGAAGTCCTCCACGCTGTAGGCATCGACCCGGCAGTGGCGGCCTCCCACCGGCCACATCAGTTCTCCGGCGGTCAGTGCCAGCGGATCTCCATCGCCCGGGCGCTGACCATGAACCCGGAGATCCTGATATGTGACGAGCCGGTTTCAGCCCTCGACGTCTCGGTCCAGGCAAAGATTCTGAATCTCCTGGAGGACATGAAGGCCCGGTACGACCTGAGCCTCGTGTTCATCAGCCACGACCTATCGGTGGTTCGCAACGTGAGCGATCGAGTCGTCGTGATGTACCTGGGAAAGCTCTGCGAGGTAGGCGGTGCTGATCGCCTCTACGAGGCCCCGGCCCACCCGTACACCAGGGCGCTGCTCGCCTCGGCACCCGAACCGGCCCGGTCGGTAGGTGTAGCCGATGCCGTCTTGGGTGATGATCTTCCGTCGCCCACCGACCCGCCGTCCGGCTGTCGATTCCGGACCCGGTGCCCGTTAGCGATCGACAGGTGCGCGGTTGAGGAGCCGTTGATGCAACAGATCAGC
>CAUZVZ010000188.1:0-4578 GCA_963583605.1 Gemmatimonadales bacterium UBA6960 | reverse complement strand
AGTACTTCGGGATATATAACCTGAACGTCGAGTACGGGGAGATCTTCGACCAAGGACACGTGCAGGGGCGACGCCGGGTGGCTGTGCTCGGCTACGCCGTGCCTGAGGCGCTTGGGACCCCCGCCGCGCTCCTAGTTGGGAAGACCATCCAGATCCGGGGCCAGCCGTTCGAGGTCATCGGAATTCTCGAAGAGAAGGGTGTCGCAGGATTCAATCGACCCGACGAGGAAGTGTTTGCCCCCACGAGCACCGCGCAGTACAGGGTGTTCGGGGGCCGTGCCCGACTTTCGTCGATCTCCGCTCAGGTAAGCTCGCCGGAGGCGATGGACCAAGCATACGGCGAGATCGACCGCATCCTGCGGCGCGTGCATCGCATCCGGCCGGGCGAGGAGGTGGACTTCCAGATTCGCAACTCCAGTGATCTGGTCGAGACCTTCAACGCCACGGCCCAGACGTTCACCCTGCTGCTCTCAGGAATTGCAGGTATCAGCCTGCTCGTCGGTGGGATCGGCATCATGAACATCATGCTTGTGAGCGTGACGGAGCGTACGCGCGAGATCGGCGTCCGGAAGGCCCTCGGTGCGACACGCAAGGCCATCCTCTTCCAATTCCTGATCGAGGCCCTGGTCCTGTGCGTGATGGGAGGAGTCCTCGGTGTGGGTGCGGGGATCGGGGGTGCGGGAGTGCTCACCCGCACACAGGGTTGGGATACCGTGGTATCGCCGAGCATCGTCATTGCGGCGGTACTGTTTTCGGCGGCTATCGGGCTGTTCTTCGGTATCTGGCCGGCGCAGCGTGCGGCGAAGTTGGATCCGATTGACGCGCTGCGGTACGAATAACCTCGTGGACTGGCGGGCGGCGCGAGAGGGCGGCGTTTTGGCTGGTTGCCGGTTGGCTAGACGGCTAGAGGCCCTCGACGTCTGGAGGGTTGCCCCGTGCGCGCATGTTCGCATACGGTGCTCGCATGATCGAGTTCCAGGATTCGACGATGAACGCTTCCGACTCGATATGAAGCCTTAGTTTGGTGAACTTTCACTGATGACGACTCCACCCGTTACCTCACAGCTACGGGGGGCCAGCCATCTCGAGTGTACGTACACCGGCGAAACCGTAGAAAGCGAAGCCTTGCACGGCTTGTCGCCCGCCGGGAAGCCGTACTTCGCGCGTTACGATCTCGAGGCCATCCGGCCTGGGTTTCAGTCCGCCGATCTCGTGGGGCGCAGGGCCGATCTGTGGCGCTATGAGGAGGTGCTTCCCGTTCGGGACCGGGCCTGCCAGGTCAGCCTGGGCGAGGGGTGGACGCCCCTTCTGGATGCGCCCCGCTTGGCGGCCCGCATGGGGGCCGGACGGGTCTGGATCAAAGACGAGGGGCAGAACCCGACGGGGAGCTTCAAGGACCGCGGGCTTTGCTTGGCCGTCTCGCGTGCCAAGGAGCTGGGTGCAACCGCTCTAGCGCTCCCTTCCGCGGGCAACGCGGGCGGCGCGGCGGCGGCGTACGGCGCGGCGGCCGGCCTGCCGGTGCACGTGGTGGTGCCCACGGATACGCCCGTTCCCATCCTGGCGGAGATCCGGGCGTTGGGCGCGGATTTACAGCTTCTCGACGGGCTGATCACTGATTGCGGGCGAGTGGTGCGGGAGGGTGTGGAGCAGCACGGTTGGTTCGATCTCTCCACCCTCAAAGAACCGTACCGGGTGGAGGGCAAGAAAACGATGGGCTACGAGCTCTTCGAACAGCTCGGTGGCCGACTTCCCGGCGGCATCGTCTACCCGACTGGCGGCGGAACTGGCCTGATCGGGATGTGGAAGGCGTTCGATGAGATGGAGCGAATAGGCTGGATCGGTCCGGAGCGGCCGAAAATGTTCTCCGTGCAGGCCACCGGGTGCGCCCCGATGGTGCGAGCTTGGGAGAGCGGTGCCGTGGAGGCGGAGCCGTGGGTGGATGCCGCCACTTATGCGTCCGGGCTGCGCGTGCCGGGGGCGGTCGGTGACTTTCTGATCCTGAGGGCGATTCGCGAGTCGGGAGGGGCCGCCGTGGCGATCCGGGATCAGGACATGGCCGACTGGGTTCAGGCCGTCGGTCAGGATACCGGAATTTTTGCGGCACCGGAGGGCGGTGCTGTTGCGGCTGCAGTGCCGGCGCTCATCGCGATGGGTGCTCTCGGTCGCGAGGAGGAGGTCGTTCTCTTCAACACGGGCAGCGGGCTCAAATACGTGGGGATGTCTCCCGTCTCATGATCCGAGTGGCGTCATGATTGTCCAACGCTTTTTTTGGCCCGTGCTCTGGTTCTTTCTCGGTGCTTTGGTCGCATACGCTTGGATTGCCATGCGACTGAAGCTCAAGAGATCGACGGACTTCTCGCCCCCCCGGATAGACCAGGATGACATCCGTCGGATCGAGGAGGAAGGCGCTCTTCTCAGAGACGATCCGGAGCCCCTGGATCTGAAGCAGATCAGTAGGGAGGAAGACGAATTCTGGAAGGAGATCTGGGACGAGGCCGAAGAGCCCTAGGCGCCCAGTGCCGCTAGGGTTCGACACGGTAGTAAAACCCTGGGAGGGGGACCGGTCGCCGGCTGACAGGCCTGTGGTCCTCGGGATCGGCTCGATCGACCCACAGTCCTTCATTCACGGCCAGACTCCCGCCCAGGTGATGCCTCCCGGTGAAGTTCCAGTCTCCCCCCACAGGAACGCGGAGGATCAACGTTTTGCCCGTTTGTTCACCCTCTTCTCCGGTCGATCCGATGATTCCCCAGAGCCCCACACCCGCGAACGGTCGCATGTCGCCTCTGCCGAAATACTGCTTGGCCGTGACGGCCAGGCTCACCTCGCTGAACGAGAACGTCCCCAGGTTCACGTCGATACTCCGATTCCCCCAGAGAAACTCGACGGAGGCGCCGATCGACCCGATCCCCCCGGCGGTGACGCCGATGCGGATTTTCATGTCCTCCGCGGCGGCTTGGGCGCTCAGCGGAGACGCCAGAAAGCCGGCCAGGGGGGAGGACAGGGCCAGGGCCAGACCCAATGCGTGCCATCCGATGTGGCTGGGGCCCGCGGGGGCAGCTCTGGCGCGTCGGAATGTCATGGCGCCCGAGTATAGAAGAATCATGGGACGGGGGCTATCCTAGTGGAGTCACCGTAAGACGATTCCGGGATAGCACAGCGTTTTCCGATCTGGGCGGCAGAATGGGACCCTTGAACATCAAATCGCTGGTGGGCACCTTGGCTACCCTGGTTCTCGCGTGCACGGCTCCCGATCGTCCGGCTCGTCTCCCCGAACCGCTACCCGATGCGCTGCTTTCCTATCTGGGAGCGGACTCGGTCCGTGCCCGCTTCGTTCGTGAGGGTCTCTCCTACCACTTCGTGTGGTCCCAGAAGGGTCCGTGGGCGGTGCATGTCCTGCGCGTGGAACTGGCGCGATGCGAGCTGGGCCTGAGAGTGCTTCCCGCGGGTGAGGCCGGACAGCATGGCGCGGGACTGTCCACCGTGTCGGAACTCGTCGGAACCGCCGGTGGTGGCGTGCTTGCTGCGGTCAACGGCGACTTCTTTACACCGGAGGGGCGTCCGCTGGGACCGGAGGTTGCGTTGGGGCAGATCCTGTGGTCTCGGGAGCGACCGGCTTTGGAGTGGACACCCGGGGCCCCCCCCTGGATCGGGACGGTTGTGCGGGAAGGGAGTGGGTTGTCCGCGGGCGTCTCAGTGTCTCGGCTTCAGCCGGGTGAGACACAAGTCATCGGGGGGTACCCGGAACTGCTGGACGCGGGGGACCGCCCCGTGAACGACGGCATGGACCCCGATCTAGGCTTCGCTACGTTGAGGCATCCTCGAACGGCCGTGGCGTATGACCCCGAAGCCCGACGGCTTTGGGTCGTGGTGGTGGACGGGCGTCAGGGGTCCTACTCGTCGGGCATGACTCTGGAGGAGATGACGGCCACGCTGTCGGCAACTGAGGCGACCGAGGCGCTCAATCTCGACGGTGGTGGTTCCTCCGTGATGCTAGTCCACGGACGGAGGATGAGCCGCCCGTCCGACGAGACCGGAGAGAGGGCTGTTCGCAACGCGTTGGCGGTCGTGAGCGACCCCGCGTTTTGCCGAGCCGCTCCCTGACCCCCTCAACCGCGACGGCGACTCCACCGCACCGGAGATTCGGCCGCGCTGAGCCCACGAACGGCTCTGAACTCACGAGCGTCGAGGTGTGCCGCGCCGCTCTAGAAAACCGCGCTCAGCCCCGCGGAAAACGCACGCCGCGGGCCGGGCTCGAAAAACCGCCCTCCAAAGGCGTTCACCGCCACGGCAGCTGAATACACCTCGTTGAAGACGTTCGTAAGGCTCACGAAGGGCGCCACCTCGATGTTGCCTACACGCTGTCCGGAGAGACCGGTTCGGATGTCCCAAAGCGTGTAGCGCTTTGAGAACGTCTCCGCGGCATTGTCGTCACGGGTTTCGATCCTGCCCACGTAGTCACCGCGAACCTCGCCGTACCATGGACCTTGGGTCACACGAAGTAGGCCTTCGAGACGGTTCCTTGCCAACCCGGGAATGAAGTTGCCGTCGAAGACTTCACTGTCCACCGAGAACTCGTC
>CAUZVZ010000187.1:0-4613 GCA_963583605.1 Gemmatimonadales bacterium UBA6960 | reverse complement strand
CCCCCACCACTGTGACGTGATCGCTCATCGATTCATCCGTTCGAGGCCAATCAGCGCACCTTTCGTTCTATTTCTTCTTCTTCTTCCGGCCCTTACGACCCGACTTCTTCCTGATCACGGCCTGTGCGATCATCTCGACCGCCGCCTCCATCGTCAGATCTTCGGGCTCCATACCCTTCTTGAGGCTCGCGTTGGCGGTCCCATCGGTCACATAGGGACCATAGCGGCCAGAGAGGATTTGTACGTCACTGCCTGTCTTCGGGTGAGCGCCCATCTCCCGCAGCACAGTGCGGCCCGCCTTCTTCTGTTCTAGAAGAGAAACGGCTTCTTCAATGCCGACGGTGAAAAGCTGATCGTCGTTCGCCAGGCTCGCAAAGGTCTTCCCGCGCCTCACGAACGGACCGTAACGTCCCAGCCCCGCGACCACCTCTTCGCCCGACTTGGGGTCCGCCCCCACGGTGCGCGGCAAAGACAACAGACGCAGCGCGTGACTCAGTTCGACATCCTCCAACCGGGCGTCCTTCGGAAGACTGGCCCTCTTGGGCTTTTCGCCATCCTGCCCCTCTCCGAGCTGAACATACGGGCCGTACGGGCCGACCTTACCGTACACGCTCAGGCCGGTCGCCTCGTCGGTCCCAAGGATCAGATCCTCCGCAACCCCATCTATCGGGCGTGTTCCCTTACACTCGGGATACCCAGAACATCCGAGGAAACGACCGAAGCGATTCCATCGAACCTGCATGGGCCGTTTGCACAGATCACAGGTCTCACCCTCGGCGGCCAGGATCTCCTTGACGATCTCCTCCGAGCGGGCTTCACCCTGCTCCAGCTGCCCCTGGAACGGCGGATAGAATTCAGCCAGCAGCGTTCGCCACTCGAGCGTTCCTTCCTCAACCCGATCCAGCTCGTCCTCCATGCGGCTCGTGAATTCTACGTCGAAGATGTTGGGGAAAACCCTGACGAGCAGTTTGGAGACGGTATCGCCCAGGGGTGTAGGCTCGAACCGCCTTGTGTTGAGCTCTACGTACCCACGATCCTGGATCGTCGAGATGATCTGCGCATAAGTAGACGGGCGACCGATCCCCAGCTTCTCCAACTCCTTCACCAGCGACGCCTCACTAAAGCGAGGTAGGGGCTGCGTGAAGTGTTGCTTCGGATCAATTCCCTTCAGGGCAGCCAGATCTCCGCTGACCAGATCGGGAAGCGGTTCGAGATCGTCCAAGCGTCGATGCTCACCCGCCTCCGTCGCCTCGAGATAGAGCCGCGTGAAGCCATCGAACTTCACGATCGACCCGCTCGAGCGGAACAGGTACTTGCGCCCCGTGTCGCCCGTCAAATCGAAGTCGACGCTCGTGGTGTCATGGATGGCAGGCGCCATTTGGCTGGCGACGAATCGCAGCCAGATGAGTTCATAGAGGCGAGCCGCATCATCTTCCAAGAAGGGTCGCACGTCATCCGGATGAAAGCTGGCGTCGGTCGGGCGAATCGCCTCGTGCGCGTCCTGCGCCGCCGGTTGTAGGTGACCACCCCAGTACCTCGGCGCCGAAGCGACGTACGCCTCTCCGAACTCAGCGGCCACCCACTGGCGAGCCTCCTCCACGGCACTCGGGGCCACCCGCGTGGAGTCGGTTCTCATATATGTAATGAGACCGACATAACCCCGTCCCCCAGCCTCGACCCCCTCGTACAGTCGTTGGGCGTTGCTCATCGTGCGGCGGGCCGAAAAGCGAAGCCGCTTGGCCGCCTCCTGCTGAAGCGTCGACGTGGTGAACGGCGGGGCTGGATTCTTGCGACGTTCCCTTCTCTTGACCTCTCCGACCTTGAAGTCGATACCTCGCACCTCGTCCACTACGGCCCGGGTCTGCTCCTCGTTCTCCAGGGCAAACGCCTTGCCCTCGATCTTCTGGAGCCGAGCCTCAAACGGATGTTCGTCCCTTTCCAGCTGGGCTGTGACCGACCAGTACTCGACCGATTGGAAGGCCTGGATCTCATCCTCACGCTCACAGATGAGTCGGAGCGCCACCGTCTGGACCCGGCCGGCAGAAAGCCCGGGCCTGATCGGCTTCCAGAGGAATGGACTCACCTGATAGCCGACGAGACGATCCAAGATCCTGCGCGCTTGCTGCGCTTCGACCTTCTTGAGGTCCAACGGTTCCGGCCCCTCGAGCGCCCGCTGGACGGCGCTCCTGGTAATCTCATGGAAGGTCACGCGCTCGAAGCGGCTGCGATCCTCCTCGAAGCCGAGTTGGTGCGCAACGTGATACGCGATCGCCTCTCCCTCCCTATCTGGGTCGGTCGCGAGGATGATGCTCTCTGCGTTCCTCGCCCTTTCCTTTAGGTCCGTGAGGATCACGGCCGCCCTCGGGATGGTGACGTACTTGGGTTCGAACCCCGCCTCGATATCGACGCCAAGCTCCTTCTTGGGGAGGTCCCGCACATGGCCTACCGAAGCGGCAACGTGGTAGTCGCTTCCCAAATACCGGCTGATCGTCCTCGCCTTCGCCGGCGACTCGACGATGACCAGCTTCATGTTACACCTCGTGTAGTCATCTATTTTTTCGTGGCGGAATCACGTTCTAGGTCCATGAACTCTACGATCATCCCCGCTAATGCCTGCGGATCATACCGCTCCGAATCCAGGGATTTTCGTGCACGTGCGTACGAATTCTCCCGAGCCCGCAAGAGAGCATCGGCGCGGTCCTCCCCGCCCTCGCCTTCGAGGAGGGGGCGAAGGGGACCCTCGCGGGATGCGCGTTGAACCGCAACCCCAGCCGAAACCCTCAGCCAAACGCTCATCGTGGCACCGGGCACCCTGTCCCAACTCCCGGGCTGGGCCGGCCATCCCCCTCCCGTCGCTAACACCGCTGACGTCTCCGTCAACAACTCTGCCGCCACATCAGACTCGACTTCTCGAAAATATTCCTCTCCCCGCGTACGGAAGATCGTCGCAACGGTTTCACCGATCCGTGCCTCGACGACTCGATCAAAATCGTAGAACCGCCACCCCAGGAGCGACGCCAGCTCCATTCCGACACTGGACTTCCCACTCGCCATAAACCCGACGAGCAAGACGCGTTCCGGATTCGTCACCGCTCACCGTATCCACGCTCGACGAGGTGAGTAACGTAAGAGTCGAAATTCCGTCGCACCTCACTCATGGCGTCGCCGCCGAATTTCTCCAGGAATGCGTCCGCCAGGACGAGCGCCACCATGGCCTCTCCGACCACGGCCGCCGCTGGAACTGCGCACACATCGCTCCGTTCGACCGCGGCATCCGCCGCCGAGCCGTCCCGCATATCGACGCTCGGCAAGCGCTTTCTCAGCGTCGATATAGGCTTCATGGCCGCCCGCACCACGACCGGCTCACCGGTCGTGACGCCACCCTCGAGGCCTCCTGCTCGGTTGGAGGTACGGCCAATCCCACCGCCCCGCGTCGCTTCCGTGTCCGCCACGATCGGGTCGTGGACTTTGGAGCCAGGGCGTCGTGCCCCCTCGAAGCCCAGGCCTATTTCCACACCCTTGATAGCATGGATCGACATCACGGCACCCGCGAGTCGTCCATCCAGTTTCGTATCGTACGAGACGTAACTCCCCAAGCCGGCGGGAAGGCCCCTGACCACGACGTTGAAGATCCCGCCCAAGGTATCGCCGTCTTCTTTGGCGCGATCGATGACCTCGATCATGCGTGCCGCCGCCTCTTCGTCCAGGGTCCGAAGGGGAGATCCGTCCACGGCTTGGTTCAGGTCCACGGGCAGTGAATCCGGCTCCTTCGCTTCCACCGGGCCGATGGACGTCACGTAGCTTCCCACGGTCACGCCGAAGTCGGCGAGCAGCTTCTTGCAAACCGCTCCACACGCTACGCGCGCCGCCGTCTCGCGAGCGCTCGCCCTTTCCAGAATGTCTCGGGTGTCCCGTCGATCGTATTTCAGTAGGCCTACGAGGTCCGCATGACCCGGCCGGGGAAGGTACAGCGACCGGAGCGCTTTGGGATTTCCGCCGGGATCAGGTGGCAGAGGCGACATGGCCTCCAGCCAGTTCTCCCAGTCCCGGTTCCAGATCACCATGGAGAGCGGTGACCCGAGCGTCTCACCCAAGCGGACACCGGATATCAATTCGGCGCGGTCGGATTCAATCTGCATGCGGCGGCCCCGTCCATATCCACCCTGCCGCCGCTTCAACTCCGGGTCGACATCACGCTCCATTTCGAGCGAGAGACCCGCAGGGATGCCTTCCAGGATAGCGACCAGGCCACGGCCGTGGGACTCCCCAGCAGTTCGAAAGGACACGCGCCTCATGGATGGATCGTGCACTCCTCTCTCGTCGGAACGTCAATCAGAACGGCCTCAACCATATAAGGACAGCCTCAACCATAAAGGAAAACCCCGGTGGGCGTCTACCCACCGGGGTTTTCGGCTGCTTACCCCCCCCTATTGGCGGCCACGGGGCGGTACTGGTGCTCGTTCTGCTCTTACTCCTTTCGTCCCTTTAGTGTTCAGTGAAATACTCGGTCCTTCAGTGGCTGTGGTCTCGGGCGAAGATCGGCATGTCGGACCACAGTCGCCCTCGACGGCCCGAGTCATCGTCACGCACGATCACGAGAAGCGCTGGCAGGG
>CAUZVZ010000186.1:0-4650 GCA_963583605.1 Gemmatimonadales bacterium UBA6960 | reverse complement strand
CCTTCGGCATAATGACATCCGGGCGATCCCTCTAAGTTTTCCGAGGACCATTCGCGCTCACGCCCGAGCTATTCGAACTCCGTATTCCAGACCCGCGTCCTCCAGCCAAGCCCATAGGTATTCGGCGAAGCTGCGGTGAACGTAGATTTCGTACTCCGGAGTTTCCTTTATCTGGTGAAGGATGATTTGTACACGGCCGACCACCGTGCGCGTCGATAATCTGGCACGGAATACTCGCGGATGAAGGTCGAGCGGGCACCCTTTCAACAGTACGTTGCGGGCGCGTAGGCCCCTTAGGCCGATGACAGCACGGGAATCCGAAACATCTAACAACTGCACGTGCTGGCCCGCAAGGGCCGCCGCCAGACGCTCGGCGGTCTTGGTGCGCAACGCGTCTTCGGTGACTAGTAGCCATTCGTTGGGCCCGAGCCAGAGCAGGCGTGGAAATCCCGTTCCGCCGGTGGCGGTGGTCGGCTCTACCGGAGGTCCGAACCCAACAATTTCCTCAACACTGCTGCAAAATGCCGAGGCCGTCGAGTCTCCACGCAGGATTATCTGGCCACGGAAGCCAAGCTCAGTGAGTACTGTGCCCGCATCCTGCAAATCGGGGTCAGCGATAGCCTGAGCTGCAATATCAAGGTGACCCAAAGGGGTCTGGCGCCAATCGGTCTCAGTCATGGAAATGGTTCCCTTCAGGATCGAAAAAAACGGGATCGCGAATAAGCGCTGCGACGGTCCTCTTTTCCAACGGCAGGTAGACGCGGTCACCGTGGCGGTTGCGGCCGTTTTTGATGAGGGCGAGAGCGATGGAACGCTCAAGGTTACCACTATAGTAGCTAGAGGTTACATGGCCGACCATATCTATGGGCTGGTGATTTTTGTGCTCGGAAACAATCTGTGCACCAATTGGCAACACATCTGACGGGTCCTCGGTCTCCAATCCCACTAGCTGCTTGCGGTCAGTTCGGGTTGTGTCGGCACGCTCCAGGGACCGCCGTCCGATGAAGTCCTTTTGCTTACTTAACATGTGCTCCATACCGAGATCACCAGGTGTTACCGTCCCGTCTGTCTCCTGGCCAACGATGATGTAGCCCTTTTCCGCTCGCAATACGTGCATGGTCTCCGTGCCGAATGGCGTGATACCGTACTTCTCGCCTGCGGTAATAAACGCCGTCCATAAACCGAGGGCGTAACGCGCGGGGACGTTAATCTCGAACGATAGCTCTCCGGTGAAGCTAATTCGGAACACCCGGGCCTGGACTCCCCTAACCGTGCCCGTACGCCACGTCATGAATGGAAACGCCTTCGCACTGAGGTCGATGTCATCCGTGAACTCGCCGAAGAGCTTTCGTGCCTGGGGCCCGACGAGAGTGATAGTTGCCCACTGCTCGGTCACCGAGGTCAGGTAAACCTCCATCTCCGGCCATTCCGTCTGAAGCCACTCTTCAAGCCATGCGTGGACACGGGCAGCACCGCCAGTGGTCGTCGTCATGAGAAAGCGATCGCCGGCCATACGGGCAGTGACACCATCGTCCATAACCATGCCGTCCTCGCCTAACATGAGGCCGTAGCGGCAGCGCCCGACTTCTAAGGTGTGCCAGCGGTTTACATAGACACGATCGAGGAAGTCGACGACATCAGCTCCCCACAACTCGATTTTTCCAAGGGTTGAAGCGTCGAGGATACCAATGCTTTCGCGAGCCGTTCGACACTCGCGGGTGACCGCGTCACGCATACTCTCACCTGAGGCGGGGTAGTACCACGGCCGCTTCCACTGCCCGACGTCCTCGAACACGGCGCCAGAACGCGAGTGCCAATTGTGCATTGGGGTGCGGCGCAGCGGATCAGCAAAACTGCCGATGTCCCGGCCAGCTAGGGCTCCAAAAGTGACCGGCGTGTAAGGGGGACGGAATGTGGTGTGGCCGACCGCCGGCAAGGCATCCCCCCGGATGCCGGAGAGGATGGCAAGACCGACGATATTTCCCGTTTTGCCCTGGTCGGTGCCCATACCAAGGGTCGTGTAGCGCTTGAGATGTTCGATTGAGTCGTAACCCTCGCGAGTGGCAAGCGCTATGTCCGCTACGGTGACGTCGGTTTGCAGATCGACGAAGTGCCTCGGCCCTCCCGCCGGATGAGCCCGCGACGGCACGACCCAAATGGGTTTCAACGGCTGTTCGATCGTGGAAAGCACGTTTGGGGTTGTCCAAGCTGTGCCGCCGACGGAAAAACCAGCTTCCTCCGCCGCCTCCGCCCCCGCTGCTGCACCCTCAGAAAGGCAGGCGTCCAGGGTGAAGGATCCGTTGGCGGCGCCAGCCACGCGCACGCGCTGTTGAGCGATGTCGGGAACCAGACATGCTTTTTCCTCATGGAATCTTAACGTACCTCCTGACTGGGAAAATAAGTGAACTGTAGGGTTCCAGCCACCGGACACGACAACAAGGTCGCACGCTAGGCTTCGTGAACTCCCAATCGCCCCGTCCTTCCCGAGTGCCGCAATTTCGATGCTGGAAACCTTTAAGCGGCCCCTGGTGCCGATAACGGCACTGCCAGCGGTGACCTCAATGCCAGCAGCTTGAACTTGACGAGCCTGGTCCCCGCTAGGCTTGGAACGCACATCGACCACTGAGACTCGGGCACCGGTGCTCGCGAGATCAAAGGCGGCGCCATAGGCACTATCATTGTTCGTGAAAATGACAGCCTGCTGCCCTGGCCGCACCCCGTAGCGGTTAACATAAGAACGTGCGGCTCCCGCCAACATGATACCAGGCCGGTCGTTACCTTCGAACACCATCGGTCTTTCGATGGCACCGCTTGCAAGCACTACCTGCTGGGCACGGATACGCCACAACCGTTGTCGAGGTAAGTGTCTATCAGCGTCACCCAGATGGTCGGTATTGCGTTCGGCGGCGACGAGAAAGTTGTGGTGGAAGTAGCCGAAGACGGTGGTTCGCGGTAGCAAGCGCACCTCCGCCATCCCGTGGAGATCGCCGACAGCCCGAGCTACCCAGTCCAGCGCCGGAGCACCGTCAATTTCGTCACGGCTTCCAAGTAGAGCGCCTCCGAACTCGTTCTGTTCGTCCGCAAGGATGACCCGCGCTCCAGCCTGACCGGCGGCGAGTGCTGCCCTGAGCCCCGCTGGACCACCACCGACGACCAAGACGTCGCAGTGGTCGTGCATTCGCTCGTATCGGTCAAAATCGGCCTCCACCGGTGCCCGGCCTAATCCAGCAATGTGGCGGATAACTCGTTCATATACAGGCCACAGGCGGCCTGGCATCATGAACGTCTTATAATAGAAACCGGCCGGAATGAGGCGAGCCAACAGGTCGTTGATAGCCCAAAGATCAAGTTTGACACTGGGCCAGCAGTTTATACTTTCCGCCCCGAGTCCATCATAGAGCTCGACCTGGGTAGCGCGCAAATTGGGTTGCGCTCGCGCCCCGGACTCGAGCTGGACCAGCGCATTTGGCTCCTCTGCACCCGCCGAAAAGACACCCCGAGGTCGGTGGTACTTGAAGCTGCGTCCGATAAGAGATACGCCGTTTGCCAGCAGCGCAGAAGCCAGTGTGTCTCCGGCGTAGCCCTGGTATGCCCGGTGGTTAAAGGTGAAGCGCAAGGACTGCCTGCGATCGATGCGTCCGCCGTCTACCAGCCGGTTGGGTTGTCGGCTCACGCCCAATCCTCCGGTGGCTCTTCTCCCATCTTGTAAGTAAATGCGATGTCATGAGTCACCGTATCCCTCACGACGTTGAACCAGCGGCCGCATCCTTGCGTGTGGATCCAGCGTTCGTGGTGCCGGCCTTTGGGGTTGGTGCGCATGAAAAGATAGTCGGCCCATTCGACGTCGGAAAGCGCATCCGGGTTTTCAGGCCGTTTAATGTGTGCCTCGCCACCGTAAACAAACTCGCACTCATCGCGAGGGCCACACCAGGGACACGGAATTAGGAGCACCCTCGTTTCCTCTTTCTCTAATGACTAACGGCGGCAGCGCCGTGCTCGTCGATTAGGGCGCCGGTGGTAAATCGATCAAGGGAGAAAGGCGCGTTAATTTCATGCGGCCGGTCGTGGACTATATTGTGGGCGAAGGCCCAGCCCGAACCGGGAGTCGCCTTGAATCCGCCTGTTCCCCACCCGCAGTTTATGTAAAGGCCGTTGATCGGCGTGTTGCCAACGATAGGGCTGGCATCCGGACAGATATCAACGATGCCTCCCCATTGGCGCATCAGCCTCAGGCGGCTGAACACGGGGAACAACTCGATAGCTGCAGCCAGCATGTGCTCGATGATCCCGACGCTCCCTTGCTGAGCGTAGGAGTTGTAAGCATCTATGCCGGCACCCATGACTAACTCACCCTTGTCAGATTGGCTAACGTAGACGTGGACCGACCCCGACATGACAACCGTGTGTAGAAACGGCTTTAGGGGCTCGGAAACAAGAGCCTGTAGGGGATGACTCTCAATAGGCAGCCTTAGGCCTGCCATCGCCGCCAGCACGCTGGCGTGTCCCGCCACCACGACACCAACCTTTGTTGCCTTGATGGCTCCCTTCGTCGTCTCGACGCCAGTGACGCAACTGCCTTCGCGTCGGATGCCTGTGACTTCGCAGTTCTGAATTATGTCGATCCCCCGCGCGTCCGCCGCACGCGCGAAG
>CAUZVZ010000185.1:0-4650 GCA_963583605.1 Gemmatimonadales bacterium UBA6960 | reverse complement strand
TGGAGGAGGTGAGGCGAAGCCTCGCACTGTTCGCCCGTGGTCAACCCCCCAGTACCCCGGGCCCCCCTTTTTTCACCACCGCTGACCCTGAACCACTAAACACTGTTTCACTCGTCCTGAGTTGCGGGCCTGAGTGGTGCAGGGCAGAATGAAGGCATGAAGAAAACCCTGCTGTTCGCGCTCGCTTTAGCAGTCATCCCCGTTGGGGTTGATGCGCAGACTGACTATCAGGCTGCCTCACTAGCTACCCTGCGACATAGCGCCGAAGTAGGGAAGGATTGGAATGCGGCAGTGGAAATAATCACGGACGAGCGGACCTCCAGGAGAGCCGCATGGAGTTTCGCACGAGCGAGTGGGGCAAGGTGAAGCTATGAAGAGTGCCATCCTTCCGGCTCTGTGCTTGGCCTTTCTCTGGGCTCAGGCAGCTCATGCGCAAACAACGGTAGGCAACGCACTCACGACGGCGCGATCCCAGGATGGGGCATACATCAGTTGGCGCGAACACATCGTTGACGAAGCAGCTTCATCCGGGGTTGCTCTGAGTGGCAGCGATGGCCTGGTCATGGCCGACATCGACAACGATGGTTACGAAGACATTGTTTCGGTGCATGAGTCAGATAGCGAATATGACTCCAGTACGTTTGACCCGGACCACGTTCCGGACGCTGAAGGCCATGTACGTATTGCCTTCGGTAGCGCGGACCCGGACCGCTGGACCAACATCACCCTCGCCGAAGGTGCCGACGCGCCTGCCCCAGAGGATGCGGCCATCGGCGACGTGAATGGCGATGGGTATCTCGATGTGATGGTGGCGGCGGAACTGGCACATCTCATCTATCTGCAGAATCCTGGTGCCGGCGCCCGCACCGCGACCTGGCCGCGTTTGATTCTTCCCATGACCAAGGGACGCGGATCCTATATTCGCGTCTTCTTCGCTGATTTCGATGGTGATGGAGTCCTTGAGGTTGTCGCTCCCAACAAGGGCGCTCAAATACCGGGACCTGAGGACTTAGCCCGGTCTACGCCCGTGTCCATCTATCAGGTGACCGGCGATCCGCTGGTCGGTGACAACTGGAAAGAAACGGAGCTTGGACGCTACAGCGTGCCGCAGAACGCTGAACCAGTGGATCTCGACGGCGACGGAGATCTGGATATCGTCGTGGGATCCCGCGGCGAGGGCCGGTTGGTGTTCTTCGAGAACGTGGGAAACGGCAGCCTCGCTTTTCGCGAGCATGCCATTGGCATCAACGGCGCCAGGGCTGCCGGATTCAACCTCGAGTACGCGGATCTGAATCAGGATGGCCGGCTCGACATCATCGGCGCTGCAAACGGAGGGCTCTTTTGGTTTGAGCAGCCCCAGCGCATCGATGATGGGTGGAACGCACATTTCATTGGCAGGTTCACGCCGGACAGTATGACCGGCCTGGAGATAGCGGACATCAATGGCGATGGGCACCTGGACGTCATGGGCGGGAGCTACAGCCGCGGACCGCGCGAAGATGACGGCGAGGTCGACGAGAATGATGCCTTGGGGCGTATTGGCTGGTTCGAGCATCCAGGTGATGCGACTGGAGCCTGGTCCCGACACGACATATCCCGCCGCAAGCGTGGCATGTACGACAAGTTCATCGCGAGAGATATGGATGCCGATGGCGACATCGATTTCGTAGGCACCCGGGGTAACAGCGCCCCGTATGACGGGGTGTACTGGCTCGAGCAAGTGCGTTCCCGCACACCGCGCCCCGCATTCGAGCGCGCTCGCACTGAGGACAGCCCGGAGATGCCGCTCTCACGGTGACCTGGCGGTGATCGTCCCCTTCGGGAATCACCGACGCACCCGGCGGCAGCCCAAGGAAATGAGAGTGCACGGGAACTTAAAGACACCATCAAAGGGCGGATGACTCGCGAACAAATAGCCGAAGCCCACCGGCTGTCCCGCGTGTTTGATGACAGGGCAAGCTCCACCGAAGGACTGGGGGGGCTAGTTGCCGTCTTTTCTGGCGTGTTTCGAGACGTGATACGCATCTTGGAAGCATGAGATACATCCGACTGACAGCGGTGCTGCTATTTGCGACGGGCGCATGCGACGTCCCGACGAGTCCCGAAGACGCTCGGGACCGGTTGGCCGAAGGCCGGGACCAATTGATCAGCCTGACCGTGCCGCTTCCGGCAGCGGAATTGAATATCCGAGAAGAAATCGAGGATGGCACGATCGATTTCGTGGATGTCATAGACACAGAAGACTTTACGATCCACATGGAGCCCGATCCATTCAAGATCGGGTTCGATCCCTTCTGGCTGGATGTGACCGACCTCGCTCCCGTTCTGGAGGACTTCGAGCTGAAGGTGGATCCATTCGACGTGGACCTCAGCATCCAAGTGGACCCCATCTCAGTCGATCTGCCTGCGCGCACCTTTTCGATGGGCATCCCACCCATTCTAGGGGTGGCCTCTGAACTCCTGACCGTCGACTACGCAGACACGTATGAGACCGTTTCCTTGTCGTCGGGCTCAGAGATGCAGGTTGAGATCAATGCAGACGGTGGTGGCACGGTCAATTCGGCGACGGCCGTGCTGCTAGACCAGGCTGGCATCCTCCACGGACACGGTGACGATCTCTCCCGGCGAACGGAGCACGCTCGTGATTCCCATCGGGTCGCAAACGCTCCCGAACTCTCTCCAGGTGCGCATCGACGCGGTGACCATTCTCGGCGATTCTGACGCTGAGGACGGCATCCGCCTAAAGCGTCGAAGAGTGAGGTCGATCATGATCTCACGGTGGCGGCGAACCGGACGTCGAAATAGGTTGAGAATCGTCGAGGTTCGGGTGCGATGTAGACTCCCGCATTGATTTGTCTCGAAGGAGGTTTGCAGTGTTCTCTCTGTCCGGTCGTACCTTAAAGTACTTGCTGCTGTGGATTATCGTGATCCCCCTTTCCCTCGTCTTTGCGCGATTTTCTGACGCACGGCCAGCGTACCTGACCGCCAGCGTGGCGCAGCAGGAGCTTCCCTGCCCCGGGGGCCCGCTACAGGACTTTGTCACGGGTACGAGCGAATCGGGAGTTCCCTCACCGGAAGCGGTCGCGCATGGCGAACCTCTCACGGGCCGGTACTGGGGTCCGAACTCCCGCTCTTTCTGGCACTGCCACGGCGGTGGCCAATACATCGTCGTGATGGAAGGACAGGCCCGCTTTCAGAAACGCGGAGAAAGAATGCGGAATGCCCCTGTCGGCAGCATAGAATTTGCGCTTCCAGGGGTGGAGCACTGGCATGGCGCCTCGTCTTCAGAGGGAGCTCGACACATCAATCAGAGTTTGTCGATCGACGGGGGGAGCGGCGTATTCTGGATGGAAGAGGTCAGTGAGGCCGATTATACGGGGAACGGCATCGGGATCATGTCCAGAATGAGATACCTGGAAACTGGAGAACGCTAGGGTCACCTAGAGATCGCTGGAACTACGCTAGGAGGTGAATCATGGCTGAGCTTGATTGACGAAACTTTTTGACCCGCGCCCTCGCTTCGCTGGGACTCACGGCCGACACGCTTCCACTCTCACCGATCTCTGCTTCATCCGCTCAGCCTCGTAGCTGAGTCTGTACGCTTCGGTCTGGTCCTGACCTCCGGCCACGAACGCACAGGACTTCGCCTGTTTCTCGGTTAGTGTTCTTGAGCCGATCACGATGAGGTTCACTGAGGCCACCCAAGCTTACCGGAGCGTCGGCTACGCACCAGCCCTTATTCCACCGCCACCACCGCTGAACTGATAGATACTGTTTCACTCACTCGATCATGCGAGTACGTTGCGCGAGCACTTCTGGTGGAGGATGGTCCGATGAAGAGAGCCCCGCTGCTCGCGCTCGCTCTAGCAGTCATCCCCGTCGCGGTTGATGCGCAGGTGCCTCCATCTCCTTCCTGCGCGGACTTGTCTTTAAGGTCACCATTGGAGGATGTGCGTACCTGCGCCGAGCAGGGAGACCCGTATGCCCAAGCCGAACTCGGGTTTATGTACGCCGTTGGCGAAGGCGTCCCAGCGGACGATGTGTTTGCCTATATGTGGGCGAATCTCGCGGCGGCCAAGGGCTTTCGAATGCACAGAAAACTCAAGACCTCCTCGCACAGCGGATGACTCGCGAACAAATAGACGAGGCCCAACAGCTGTCCCGCAAGTGGGTAGAGGAGCCTCCACCCGGTTCGCATCCTGGCACCCCGACTGATCTTGCGTGTACCGGCTCACTCTCAGATGTTGACTGCAGTCTGACTCCGGAGTGCGCCCATGTCCGACCCCGTCACCTGCCTGAACACAGCCCGCGAAGGTCGCTGCGCCATTGAGCGTGAAGCTTGGCGAAGGGGTCATCGACAAGGAAGCCACCCGATCAGATTGCTCACTGGAGTGCGTCCACAGACAGGGATCCAAAACTATGAAAACTAGCACCGGGCAACCGCTCTCACGACGGGCTGCTTTACGTAGCATGGGGGTCGGGATCACCCTCATGACGAGCGTCGCAGCTGGCGGATGTGCATCACAAATAGACGATCCGGCGCCACGGATCATTGTCTCAGGAGCCTCCGGTCAGCTCGGTGGCCTCGTAGTGGAGGCGCTGCTTGCTCGCGGAGTTCAACCCGCAGACCTCATCCTGGTGAGCCGATCG
>CAUZVZ010000184.1:0-4651 GCA_963583605.1 Gemmatimonadales bacterium UBA6960 | reverse complement strand
CCTGGAAGAAGAGGCCGAGAGCGAGGTCGCGGAGGCCGCCGTAGAGGCGAGCCGCCACCCACAACCTGATCCTGAAGCGGCTCTGCTCCATCTCTTCTCCGAAGAGGTCGACCCGACTTCGGCAGCTTTCGACACAGAGGACTCGCAGGAATTCGGCGACGAACGTGCGCTCACGATGGTCGATTTGCTCAACGCCTGTATCCGTGACGAGATGGAGAGGGATCCCCGCGTCATCCTCTTCGGGCAGGACGTCGCCGACGCGTCTCGGGAGCCGGCGCTCGAAGAGGTGAAAGGCAAGGGGGGTGTGTTCAAGGTCACCCACGGGCTCCAACGTCGATTCGGCGGGAGCCGAGTGTTCAACTCGCCTCTGGCCGAAGCCAACATCGTCGGGCGCGCCGTCGGCATGGCCCAGCGGGGCCTACGGCCCGTGGTCGAGATCCAGTTCTTCGATTACATATGGCCAGCGTTCATGCAAATTCGTAACGAGCTGGCCACCATCCGGTATCGCTCCCAGGGGCGGTATTCCGCACCGGTGGTGATCAGAGCCCCCTATGGTGGCTATCTGAGGGGGGGAGGACCGTATCACTCTCAGACAGGGGAGACGCTGTTTACCCACACACCGGGCCTTCGAGTCGTACTTCCGTCGAGCGCGTCGGACGCGAATGGGCTCTTGAGAACGGCCATCCGATGCGAGGATCCGGTCATCTTCCTCGAGCACAAGCACCTGTACCGGCAGATTCATAACAAGGGCCTGTATCCAGGGAAGGACTTCATGATCCCCTTTGGCAAAGCCAATAGGGTCAGAGAGGGATCGGATCTCACCATTGTGACGTGTGGTGCGCTGGTCAAACGCTCCATGGACGCCGCGAATATCGCGTCGGAGGAGCATGGAATCGAGTGTGACGTTATCGATTTGAGGACGCTTTCGCCCCTCGACATGGATACCATTGCACAATCCGTGAAGAAAACGAACAAGGTCCTCATCACGCATGAGGACTCTCTGTCCTGGGGGCTCGGCTCAGAGATCGCGGCGCTCATCGCGGACGAACTCTTTCCCTGGCTGGACGGGCCCGTGCGCCGAGTCGCGTCGCTGGACACGTGGGTCGCGTATGCGCCGCAGCTGGAAGACGAGATCCTCCCCCAGCCATCCGACGTACTCGCGGCCATTCTCGACCTGGCTAGCTTCTAAGCACTCCCTGGCTCCTTCGCCATTGGTGGCTTCTAGGCCATCGGGGCACGTGTCGGCACCGCTTGCACCTTTTGCATCTGGCAGAATCAAGCGCACTGCCCGCCGATAAAAAACATAGTTCCAGGCCCAATTCACAAGCACGATCGCCCGGTTGTGAAAGCCGATTAGCTTGGCGACGTGAACGGCGAGCCACAGGGTCCACGCCGCGAAGCCGGTGAATGACCGCCCCCCCCTAGGTGCGCGACGGCCGCGTTTCGACCGATAACCGTCAGCATGCTGAGATCCCTGTAGGCGAAGTCTCCCGGCGTCTCGCCTTTGATCATGCGGAGCACGTTGTCCGCCGTCATGCTTCCCTGTTGGAGAGCGACCTGGGCGACTTGCGGGAGCGGCTGCCCGTCCGCCTCCACGCATGCGAGGTCGGCGGCGGCGAACACCTCCGGATGGCCCGGCACCCGGAGTGTGCTCTTCACCGGAACACGGCCGGCCGGACCGACGGGCAGACCCCAAGCGCCCACCGCGGGATCGCCTTGGACGCCGGCGGCCCAGACCACCGTACAGGTGGCTGTAGAGTCGGTGTCGGGGGCATTGCCAGGGTCGTTGTCAGGATCCGTCTTGGTGTCGGTCTTACGGGTCATCACACGGTCGGACGCCACCTCCACGACTTGTGACCCGGTGAGCACCTGCACACCCCGCCGTTCGAGGCGGACCCGGGCGCACTCCAGCAACCGAATGTCCACCTCGTCCCGAGCGATACCCCCAAAGTCCTTCAGCAGCGGACCGAAAATGAGTTCCGCGAGTGCCCCCGCATACTCGACACCGGTCGCTCCCCCGCCCACGATCACGAAGCGGAGCAGAGCAGAGCTCTGCGCGCGGACGCATCCGCCAACTGTGCCGCCCTCTCGAAGCAGTCCAAGACGTGGTAGCGGAGGGGCACCTCGTCATCCATCGTACGAAGGGGGGAAACATGACGCGCGGCACCCTCCACCCCGAAGTAGTTCGGCACGCTCCCCAGCGCGATCACCAGGTAGTCGTACGCGAGGCGGGACCCGTTGGCCTCGACGATGTGGCTGTCGAGATCGATGCCGTGGACCCGGGCCCTCCGGAACTCGACCAGGGGATGCCTCCTGAAGAGACTGCGAACCGGATAGGCGATTTCGCTCGGTCCCAATTCTGCTGCGGCAACTTGATACAGGAGTGGGAAGAAAGTGTGGTAGTTGTTCCGGTCGATCAGGGTTACGCGTGAGCCCACGCGAGACGAACCTCCGCACGGCCCAAAGGCCTCCGAACCCCGCCCCGATCACCACGATGCGGGGCCGCTTCGTATCAATCACACTGGATGGGTCAGTACTTCGGTAGGCTCGGGTCCACCTCGTCCACCCACGCGTGAATCCCTCCCACGAAGTTGAATACGCTGGAATAGCCCTCATCCACCAACATCTGAGCCGCGGTGGCGCTACGGGCTCCAGTCCGGCAGTACACGACAATCTCCCGGTCCGCGGGAATTTCGTCCAAACGGTCCGGGAGTTCGGCGAGCGGAATCATCACGGCCCCCTCCGGCTCCAGGTTTACGATATCCCACTCGTGTGGCTGGCGAACATCCAACAGAAACGGAGGCTCCTCAGACGCCAAACGGTCGTTGAGCTCGCCGGCCTCCACATCGCCAAAAGTGTCCACGTTTTCCCCCTCCTTTCCCTCAATGGGCGTCTTCAGACCACAGAAATATTCATAGTCGATGGGTGCGGTTTGCGTGGGCTCGTCCCCGCAGACCGGGCAATCCGTGTTCCTGCTTACGGCCATCTCTCTCCAACTCATTTCAAGCGCGTCGAAGATCAGCAACCGCCCGCTCAATGTGTCTCCGCACCCGAGGATGAGCTTGATTACCTCCAGGGCCTGAATCGACCCGATAATTCCCGGCAAGACGCCGAGTACGCCGGCCTCCGCACAGTTCGGGATCAGGCCCGGCGGCGGCGGCTCTCGGAAGAGGCATCGGTAGCACGGTCCTCCGTCGCTCGCGAACACTGAGGCCTGCCCCTCCCAACGGAAGACCGATCCGTAGACATTCGGCCTTCCCAAGAGCACACAGGCGTCGTTCACCAAATAGCGCGTTGGGAAGTTGTCCGTCCCATCTGCCACGATGTCGTACGGACCCAATATTTCCAGCGCATTGCTCGAGTCGAGCCGGACATCGTGCGTTACGACGGAAACGTGCGGGTTCACGTCGGCCAGACGTTCCCTGGCCGAATCCAGCTTCGCCCGGCCTATGTCCTTGGTGCCGTGAAGAATCTGCCGTTGAAGGTTGGTGGCGTCGACCTCGTCGAAATCGACCAGCCCCAGTGTGCCAACGCCGGACGCAGCGAGATAGAGCGCGAGGGGCGAACCGAGTCCTCCGGCGCCCACCACGAGCACCCGCGAATCCTTGAGGCGCAACTGGCCCTCCTTGCCGACCTCCGGCAAGGACAGATGCCTCGCGTACCTACTGAGTTCGGCGGATGCCAACTCAGGTTGTTCACGCTCGACCAACGTCGGACCTCTCTAAGAAGGGTGATCGGAAAGGGGGGTGGGTCGCCACCCGTGCCGTCGCACGGGTACCCGGGATGCCACGGCCCCAGATATCACGGCTGCTCGAGATATCGGCGGCCTCCCACCGCAGTCACCCGCATTGAGGCTGCGTCCTCAGCGAGTGCCGCGACCTCCGAGACCGGGCGAGACTGGATGGCGGCGACATCCGCCAACTGGACAAATAACAATTGAAACTGCATCGGGATGCCAAGCGTGCTACGATCGGGCCAGAGATCGCGGTCCTTGAGTCCCCGGTAACGATAGACATCTCGCACCAACGTCATATTCCGTTCGACATCGAACCACTCCTCACCCATCCGCTCGCTCCCCTGAACCCAACCCTCCGGGGCGTCCCCCTCGATGTCCCGCATTACGAGCTTGGTGGCGATGCCATGCCGAACTCCCCAAGGGCTCAAGCCGAGCGATCGGATAAGACCGGCGGAACTGGCGAAGTAGATCGGTCTCTGGCCGGCTGAGTCGTTGATCATGCTGAGGGCGATACGAAGACCACGATCCAAGTAGTACCCGGATGGGTACGTGATCAGCACGCCATCGAGCGTCAGGCTGAGATCCGCTGTGATTGCGCCGTCTCCCACGTTATCCAAGGCCTCGTCCGTGGCCAGAGAGACCGCTTGGTCCGGCGCCGGAGTGGTGGTGGAATAGATGTCCGCAGCGAATTGGGCATCGAACGGTCTCTGCCGGCCGGGCTCCGTCTGGTCCCTGATTTGGCGCGGGTACCAGTCGGTGTAGAGGTACTGGAGGACGATGACGGTCACGTCCTTGCGCACCCCTTCAATCTCTTGAGCGTACCAGAGAGGAAACGTGTCATTGTCTCCATTGGTGAACAAGATCCCATACGGCTCGACACTCATGAGCAGATCGTACGCCCAGTCAATCGTTGCG
>CAUZVZ010000183.1:0-4703 GCA_963583605.1 Gemmatimonadales bacterium UBA6960 | reverse complement strand
TCCGCTCACCCGCGGCTCGAAAATCATGTCGCGCAACTCCGGACCCACACCCGGGCCAGTGTCGTGGATGCGAAGGTGAAGCCAGCCTGGCGGACCCCTCCTGGCCTCGAGGCGGATCTCTCCCCCTCGTCCGGCCAACGCGTCGAGGGCGTTCTTCACCACGTTCTCGAGTGCCCAGGAAAGCAGAACCTCACTTCCGAGAATCTGAGGCATGTCCTTAGGGACATCCACGATCAGGACGACCCCGGACCCGAGCCGTGGGAGGCGGGCTTGCAGGTACCGCTCCAGATCTCTCACGACCTCCCGAACGTCGAGGCTCTCTAGCACCGGCTCCAGCCCGATGAGCTCGAATCGATGGCTGATCCGTTCCAGCCGCACCAGGTCTTCCTCGATGCCCGCGGCGACCGCATCGCCTTCCAATCGCTCAGGCCTCTCCTCGGCGGGTAGGCTCATGATCTCCAGCCAGCCCTGCAAGGAAGAGATGGGCGTACCGAGTTGGTGCGCCAGCTCCCTGGCCATGGCGGTCCAGGCCTTGTCCTGCTCCGCCCTCCTCTGATACCTGATCACCAGGAACCCGATGAGCGCGGTCAGCATGAGTCCACTGGCCTGAAGCCAAGGAATCCAACGGAGGCCCGAAAGCTGAGGCGTATCACCGAAGTAGATCATATCTCCGGCCGCCCCTCTCACCGGCTCGCGTCCAGTCGCATCGAGCCGGCGTACCTCGGCTTTCACCAATTCCTGCCCCGCAGACGTGAAGATGTCTGCGTAGAAGGGCAGGTTCTGCACCGATAAGACGCTGTCGGTCGGGTTGATCACAATCATCGGGATTCCCGACCGAATGATGACCTCTTGAAGCTCGAAGAGCGAGTTCTCGAATCCACGCACGTCTCGAAGGCGTCTACCCGCACCCGTCGTCTCCGAACCCGTTGTGTCCTGAATGAGCTCCTGTGCGATGCTGAACACTTGCTCGTCAGTTTTTGGTTCTCATTGAGTCCCACAAGAAGCGATTGAGTGTAGAGCAGGTACCACCCGAAAAGGACCAGAAAGAGTGTAGCCAGCGCGACAGGCCACCTGATGCGGATCATGGCATCAAGCTACTCAGCGATCGGGTGCGCTCGGCTCGATGACTGCAAAGCCGAGCCGCTCTTGAAGCACTTCGGGCACACGCCACGTGCCGTCGGCTTGTTGGTAGCTCTCGATCAGCGCCACCATGAGCCGAGGAAGTGCAAGAGCCGACCCGTTGAGGGTGTGCAAGAAGCGCGGTTTTTCGCCTCCCGACGGACGGTAACGGAGGTTGGCCCTTCGCGCCTGGAAGTCCCCACACGTGCTGCAACTCGACACCTCAAGCCACTGCCCGACCCCGGGCGCCCAAACTTCAATGTCATAGGTCATTTCAGCCGAAAATCCGAGGTCGCCGGCCGCAAGCTTCAAAACACGGTAGTGCAGACCGAGTTGATCGAGAACATTCTCAGCCTCACCCGTGAGTTCCTCCAGGGCTTCTCTGCTGCGCTCAGGGGTTTCGTAACGCACCAATTCGACCTTGTCGAACTGGTGCACCCGCAGCAGCCCTCGTGTGTCGGCACCGGCCGCGCCGGCCTCACGACGGAAACAGGGACTGTATGCCGTATAGCGGACCGGCAGGTCCTTGGCGGACAGGAGTTCACCCTGATGAAGGTTGGTGATCGGCACCTCCGCGGTCGGAATCAGCCAAAGGTCGTCTCGTTCGCTCTGGTATGATTCGTCCGCAAATTTTGGGAGCTGACCCGTGCCTGCCAGCGTATCCCGCGTCACCAAGTACGGGACCCGCAACTCGGTGTATCCGTGCCACCCCTTTTCTTCATGCAAGCCCTGGGTGTGAAAATCGAGCATGAAGTCGATAAGACATCGCTGGAGTCGAGCACCCGAGCCCGTGAGCACCGGGAAGCCAGAACCAGAGATCTTCGAGCCCCGTTCGAGATCCAGGAGTCCCAGGCTCGAGCCCAAGTCCCAATGTGGCTTCGGCTCGAAATCAAACTCCGGGGGTGAGCCCACCACACGCACGATTTCGTTTTGCTCAACCCCTCCGGAGGGCACTTCATCGATCGGGAGATTCGGGGTCAGTAACATCAACTCGCGGATGCGCTCTTCGGCGCGATCGACTTCCTCATCGATCTCATAAATCCGCGCGCCCACTTCGCGCATCTCTACGATCATCTGGTCGGCCTCGCCGCCATCACGCTTGATCCGACCGACCTCCTTGGAGACTTCGTTGCGCTGCGCCTTGAGATCATTCACCTCGCTGAGCGCGGCCCGGCGACGTTCATCCAACGCCAGCACCTCGTCGAGGGCATCCACGAGGCCCTCCGCACCCCTCCGACTGAGGGCGGCCTTTACGCTGTTGGGCTCGCTGCGGAGCCTCCGAAGGTCAAGCACGTCACCCTTCAGGAACAAGAGCACGATCGTCACAGATCCTGTTCACATCGTAAGCAAACCGTACCGTTTCCCGGGCGGGATCGATTGCTACCGGCTGGAATTTACCATAGAGGCTGCACAATAGCCCGAATCGATTCGGACCCCTATGGGTCCTCAGCACATAAACGGTGCCCATGTCGACGGGAAGAGGCAGATCCCGCGTGTAGAGGGTGGTGTCTTTGGGCGCCCTCAAGACGTCGTCGAAGGCCGCCCCCGGCATCGGGAAAACCAGGGTTGCACTTTCGATGTCCAGGGCTCCCGGCGGAAGGAAAACCAATTGGCCACCCTGAGTATCCAGCAGCAGGTCCCACTGACCAGTCACCCCGGCGGCCTGGGCCCGGATCGGGAGCCGCCTCACAAAGTCGAACCCGGAGAAAACATTGAGATCAGGATGAGCCAGTGAGTACACCAGGGCCGTATCGACTCTCGCCTCCGTCCACTTCACCTCGAAAATGTTCTCGCCACAACCGGTCAAACCCGAAGCTGAAGCGAAAAAAAGCGCCGCCACGCGTAGCGACCCCGATCTGGATAGAAAAGGTTTATTCACTGCGAAGAGTCAGAGGACGGTTGAGGGCTGCCCGAAGGCACCAAGGCTATGCGAATCAAAGGGGCGCTGTCAACGCTCCAACCGTTGAAGTTCCTTGACTTCTACACCGTTTGCCGGGTAGGTTCCCGTGCTGATATCGCTCCAAAAAGGGGCCGAAGCCCATGCAACCAGCGGCGCAACGCTCCACCTCACGTGGGCGCATTTTGATCGCCGACGACGAGCCTCATATCCGCCGTATTCTACAAACCCTCCTCGAGATGGCTGGGTTCGAGGTCGATCTCAGGCATGACGGGACCGATGCGATCGAGGCGGTCCAGGGCGGAGATCACTACGATTTGATCCTTTTGGACATCATGATGCCGGGAGCCACCGGTCTGGAAGTCCTCGAAAAGATCCGTCAAATGGACGAACGGAGATCCACCCCGGTCGTCATCCTCACCGCCAAGGGCCAAGACGCGGACCGGCAAGCCGCCTTCTCCCTAGGGGCGGATGACTTTCTCACCAAGCCTTTCAGCCCGAAGAAGCTCCTTGCCCGAATCCACCAGATCATCGAAGAAGATTGATCCTCACGTCTACGTCACGGTCCTCGCTGGCGGGATCGGCACTCGTTTCTGGCCAGCAAGCACGCCCGGCCGGCCGAAGCAGTTACTCCCCCTCGCCTCCGATGCGCCGCTGGTCGTCGACACCGTAAATCGGGCCCTTGATCTCGTGCCCGAAGAGCGGATTCGGATCCTCGCGTCGGATCGGCTGACGGAGCCGATCCGGGAGGTCTTGCCCAGCCTTGGCCGTGAAGCGTTCATGGTGGAACCACAGACGCGAGGCACCGGCCCGGTGCTGGCGTGGGCGGCCTGGGAGATCGCCAAGATCGACCCGGATGCCATCATCATATCACTCCATGCCGATCATATCATCGAGCCCAGAGCCGCTTTCCTTCAGCTCTTGAGCGACACCGTCGGCCTGGCCCAGGAGACCGGCCGGCTGTTCACGGTTTCGGTCCTGCCTAGCCGCCCTGAGACCGGCTATGGATATATCGAGCCTGGTGAGCCGCTCGTCACGCCCGGCGGCGTTCGCGCGTTCGCTGTCGGTGCTTTCCATGAAAAGCCCGACGTTGAGACCGCACACCGCTACATCGACGAAGGACATTTTTGGAATAGCGGCATTTTCGTGTGGACGGCCTCGGCCTTCTTGAGTGAAGTGAGGGCGGTGGCACCGGAGATCGGCGATCTTCTGCCGCTTATCGATGACGAGTCCCCTGAAGCATTTTTCGCTCAAGTGCCCAAGCTCACCGTGGATGTGGCGGTACTGGAGCGGAGCGCGAACGTGGCCTCCATCGAGGCCACGTTCGACTGGGACGACGTGGGTAGCTGGGATGGCCTTACGCGGAGCCGCGAGGCCGATCTCGACGGAAACGTCGTCGTGGGTCCCGGACACATCGTGGACGGGAAGAGAAACGTCGTCTACGCTGAGGGTGGCACGGTCGCGACGTTCGGCGTGGACGACCTGGTGGTCGTGCAGTGCGGTGAAATCACTCTGGTCACGACGACGGAGCGGGCACCGGACCTGAAGCGGCTTCTCGAACAACTCCCCGCTTCGGTGTGTGAGCCGACGACCCCGGAGGGCGGTGCCTGATGGCACTTATCCTGTTCGACGATGAACGGGCCCGCGCCTGGATTCCTTTTTCCGTCACGCGGCCGGCCGGGGAGTT
>CAUZVZ010000182.1:0-4772 GCA_963583605.1 Gemmatimonadales bacterium UBA6960 | reverse complement strand
TTGATGATCAGCAGGTCCGGAGCCAGAGCCAGCGCTTGCGTGACGTTGTGGGCCGGGTCCGGCGACGGGCGTCCGGTGGGCGGTACGAAGCCCGTGGGCATGATGTGGTAGGTTCTGAATCCACCCACGGCCAAGTTAGTCACCTCGCTCGAAGGATCACGGGCCTGGACGCTCGCGCGGTAGCGGTCGACCCAGGCGCGATCGGGCACACTCGCCCCGATCCCGGCGGCAGTGGACGATCCCAAAACGACCACGTGGGCCTGGGAATAACAGGAGTTCACTTCCACCACGTCAGTCGCTGTGGCCGTACCGTCGGAGACCGTGAGACCTACTCGGTACTCCCCGAAAACGTCCGCTATGAAGGACGCTGTGGGGCCACTGGTTCCCGACAAGGACGCCGCACTTCCACCCGGCGATGTTAGTGCCCAGGAGAAGTCGAGCGCGTCGCCGTCGGCATCGCTCGAACCGGTGGCGCTGACCGTCACAGTGGCACTCACGTCTACCACCTGGTTGTCCCCGGCGGACGCGACTGGGCGATTGTTGCCCGGTTGGGTGGGATCACCACCGCACGCGCCTATTGCAAGCCAGGTCCAGAGCAGGAGCGGCGAGAACCGCCACTGAGAAGCCAAAATCGCATGGGACAAGTCGTGGCTCCAAGGAAGGGTTGGACGAGAGGCATGCCCATGTGCAGTTTGAGACGCAACCTCCGAAGTCGAAAACCACCTCGTGCCTCTCCCCATTGGGTTCCGCTAGGGGCGATGATCGGGCCGGGCGACGGGACGTTTGGGTTCCGCCTCTTCCCGGAGGCCATCGGGATTGGTGACAATCTGTTGGACCTGTTGGACTACCCTCCGCGCCTTCAGAACACGACCGACGACACTGTTAGCGAAGGCGATCAATCCCGTGATACCGACGACCAAACCCACGAGATTGTTGAACGCAAATAACAACAGGACAGCAACGATCAACCAACGCCACCGAGCCCCTACCCAATCCACTAGGGTTTCCTTCCAGTCTCGTGATGCCTCACCTGAGATTGTCATGATCTGGGGTTCACTTCCGTGTGCGTTCCTTGAACGGCCCATCTTTCTTCCTGCATAGCGAAGAAAACGAACCCATCAACTCACCCTCCTCTTCATGCCCTCATTCTGCTGGGGCACCCCACACGACCGCAACTCAGGACGCGCAGAGCCCTGTCGGTAGGTGCGCTCAGAGTGCCACCCCCGTAGAGTAAAGGAAGATGTACCAAGCGACTAACCCTCCACACAGTGATCCGATCGGAGAAAAACATGGCTAGTCTCCAGGACCGTATGATTCGCGCCGCTAAACTGGACGTTCAATTGTATGAGGAGGTGGAGGCCGATCAAGGTGCGATGGCTCAAGCCATGACCGTGGTCATCCTGTCCGCATTAGCCGCTGGGATAGGAAGCGCAAATGTGGGCCTGCTCGGAATGGCCATCAGTATGATTGGGGCTCTGCTAGGATGGTACGTCTGGGCATTTCTCACCTATTTCATAGGAACAAAATTCCTGGCAGAGCCACAGACCAAGGCGGACCATAAGGAATTACTGCGCACGATAGGATTTTCCAGCGCGCCGGGATTGATTCGGGTTTTAGGGATCATCCCAGGCCTCCGCGACCTGATCTTTCTTGTTGCGGGCATATGGATGCTCGTAGCGATGGTGATCGCCGTCCGACAGGCCCTCGACTACACGAGCACGGGGCGTGCAATCGGTGTTTGCGTGATCGGTTGGGTGGTGCAGATCCTCATGCTTGCGGTTGTCATTTCTATGACTTCTCAGGGAGCGTGACATCGGACGCGCACAACAGTGCTGTATAGATAGGTGTGGCGGGGTGCCACGGAGGGGGGACTAGGGGCTAGTTCCCGTAAACAGACCCATGATCCGGACCTCCTCCTTCTTGCCCATCCGGCCAACGTAACTTGGTACTGAAATTCGCAGATTTTTTTTCGGGCTAGAGGCTAACTGCCTCCGGGGGGACTCGATCGAAGGACGTCGTCCCCTACCTGAAGATCGACTTTGGCAGCTTCGCGTGTACACCCTTCGTCCCGTCGACCAGTTGAGTCACCGCGAGATCGACCTGGAGGGACGTCAGGAAGTACGCGTCGTCCCGTGTCAGCCCCTTTTCTTCCACGAGAAAGAGGATCATTTCACGCGTTGCCATCTGAGCCGCAACATCCAGGTCCGGGTCTAATCCCATCGTGATGTAATGCGTGGGTGTCTCAGCACGGGGACGCACAAGCGTTCGATCTTTGTGCAGCACGATCTGAACGGTGCCGGCCACAGACACTTCTAGGGCCGTCAGAGCGACCTCGCCATCGCCCTGCATTCCGTGTGCGTCACCGAACGACAACATCGCCCCGGGCATGTGAACTGGAAGAAAGAGCGACGTGCCCGCCACGAGCTCCTTATTGTCGATATTTCCGACGTGCTCAGCAGGCGGATTGCTGTTGACTCGCCCCCTCAGCGGGGAGGGCGCTACTCCGACCGAACCGAAAAACGGGGCGAGTGGAAGCGTGATACCGGGCACAAATATCGCGGTGCCGGCCGCCGGGTCGAAGCGGGTCAACCTGAGCATCGCGTATGGGAAGTCGTCAGGCAGGGCCCCCGATCCAGGGAGGAAGTAGCTGAGCCCGAACGGATGTAAAAACTCGAAATCTAGGAACCGCACCTCCACGACGTCACCCGGTTCAGCACCATCCACCCAGATCGGACCCGTGAGGGGATGAGCGCCGGGTCCCCGATCTGTCACGGCAGCCTCGACGTCCTTAAGCCTCTGGGGGATCTGAGTCGGATCCGCGCCAGCCATCAGCAGCCGCTCGAGGCCGCGTGCCAGAAGAGTCTCTACGCGAACACGGTCACCAGAATCGATCCGCAGAACCGGGGATAGGCTGGCGCTGTAGTAACCCCAGTGCACGTTCACGGGTGCAAGTGGCAACTCGTGGAGCCGCTGGGCACCCAGCTTCACCTCAGGCGTGAGCCCCGTGAGTACGGACGACAGTGCGAGGGGGGCCGAGACGCGCAACAGAGAGCGTAGTAATGTCATTGGATGACCCTGAAGAGGAAATGAAAAAGGAGCTTGAAAAGGAACTGTGTGAGCCTTGCCGAAACCAACTCCGATGAGAGTTACGCCTTTACAGAAGCAGCCCTTCTCAACGTAGCGGTCCATAGCGGTGCCCCCGCCCCGTAATACGACTCGTAGACGTGCTGGTAGACGAGGTCGCTCTTATCTTCTCGATCGTGAGCCGGACCGCCGCCCGTGACTGCTGCTGCTTACGCCAATCCAAGATCAACTTCTCGCGCCGGACGCGCAAAACACTGTCGGTGGGTTCGCTAGCATGGCGCTAGCAAGACTCCGGCATCTTCGGTGGAGCTTGCCCCGTCAGCCGCTCGGTGTCGCCCTCCTCAGTCCTCTCCTCCTCCGATGCCCGTAACTGAGGACGACGATGAGTCGGCCTCTCATGATGTCGCGAACGGAATCGTCCTCGATGTGTGAAGGCAGGGGGCCTGCGGGCCAAGGCTTTCCCGAAAACAAGTGCGACGACGAGACTGATAAGTGCGACCAGTAGTAGAATGATACCACGGCAAGTACCAGGTTTCTCTTCATCGAATGACCTTCCACCAAGTCCGGCAGTGCCCTCCCCGATTCTGCCCTACCCTACTCACACCCGCAACTCAGGGCGCGCAGAACACTGCTGGATAGCTGGGTGTGGCGGGGTGCCACGGAGGGGGGCTAGTTGCCGTCTTCTAGGCCGGGGGGACTCTTTGAAGGGGGATCTTAAGTTCTCAGGGAGACGGCTATTTCCCGAGCCTTGTTGCGATTGAACTCGTCAGCCCGACCACCCGCAGTGAAAATGTCTATGAGCCACCAAAAAAATCCGATAACGATAGTGATCCAGCTGAGATATTTCAGAATACCTAGCCCGATCTGACCAAAGTAAAAGCGATCAAAACCAAATAACGCCAATAATATCGCAATTCCACGGTCTTTTTTCTCAGAAGAGTATTGGGTCTGGAAAATAACTCTTGATGTATCATCAAGACCGCTAGTCATTTTCCTCAACTCATGGGCACCTATATCTGCCATGCTGATCTCCTCACTCAGTTAATGCTTGCCCGCATTCTGCCCCGCCCCACTCAGGCCCGCAACTCAGAACGAGCAGAACAGTGCCGGATAGCTGGGTGTGGCTGGGTGCCACGGAGGGGGGGCTAGTTGCCGTCTTCTAGGCCGGGGGGAGAGGGTGGGCTGGGCGAGGCGGGAACCCCTTACCGATGTTGATCGAGAAGCGCCTGGAACACGGGGTCCCCTACCTGAGCCCGATCCAGTAGCTCACTTTCAGCGCCAAGAAGTTGTCTCCCGGCGCCGTGATGGCGTCGCCGAGTGAGTCGAATCCCACGGGCTGGCCGGTATCGATAGACTCTGCCCGGTTCTGCTGCCAGATGAGGTAAAACGTGCTCCCCGGTGCCCATTCCCAACGGATCACCACGTTCGAGCGCAGGGACAGGCGGTTGAAGTCGAGGCTGTTGATGGTGAAGCTCGTCGCGCCGTCGGTGACCAGGCTGGACCCGTCGTCCTGTCGGGTCATGGTAGTCCCGTCCGTACCGTACGTGCGCAGGTCCCGAGTTTCGGGGGCGGGAAGCTCGCCGAAGTCCGAGTACCGGCCGCTCGCTGCGAAGGGCTCAGCGTAGATCTCGATGGTGAGATCCGGAGTGAAGGCATAGTTGAGCCGGAGAGGCGCTGACAGCTGCGAG
>CAUZVZ010000181.1:0-4784 GCA_963583605.1 Gemmatimonadales bacterium UBA6960 | reverse complement strand
AATGGGGTGACGTTCTCGGCTCGTTTCCACTCGGCGATGCGCTTGATGACGCTCAAACGCTCAGTGAGCACGCTGAGCAGATTTCGGTCGATCTGATCAATCGCCTCGCGCAACTCCGCGAGCGCGCGGTTAGCGGAATCGTCGTCTGTGCCCGACCTTCGCACATGCAGTTGCCCTAAGATCTCGCCGAGACGTTCAGGCATGATTTGCTGAGCCGCGTCACTCCAAGCCTGATTGGGGGTGGGGTGGGTCTCGATCATGAGTCCGTCGATCCCAAAGTCCATCGCCCGCTGGGAGATGTCCTGGATCAGATCACGACGTCCTGTGATATGGCTGGGGTCGGTGATGATGGGCAGCTTGGGCATCGTTTGCCGCAGTTCCATTACGATGTTCCACATGGGCTCATTCCTATAACTGGACTTGCCCGAGGTGGAAAAGCCGCGGTGGATTACGCCCAGTGCCCCTACTCCAGCACTGTGGACACGTTCGATTGCACCTATCCAGAGGGCTAGGTCCGGGCTCGTTGGGTTCTTGATAAGGACCGGCACATCAGTTCCACGGAGTGCGTTAGCCAACTCCTGCACCGAGAAGGGATTCACCGTGGTCCGGGCCCCGATCCAGAGCAAGTCGATGCCGTGCTTGAGCGCCAACTCGACATGGGTGGGCTGCGCGACCTCGGTGGCCGTCTTAAGATCGAATTCGGCTCCGGCCCGCCTGAGCCACGGGAGCGCTCGCGCACCGATGCCTTCGAAGCTGCCTGGCCGGGTCCTTGCTTTCCAGATACCAGCCCGGAGGTAGTGAACGTTCGCTCCGGCCATCCTGCGCGCCGTTTCCAGAACCTGCTCCTCAGTTTCAGCCGCGCACGGACCTGCGATCACGAGCGGTTTGCGATCCAACCCAGACCAATGGGTCATTGGTAATGGTTTGATGTCCATTGAGTCCCTAAAAGGGTCTGAGATTCTCTTAAAGTCTCACGATTCTGCTGCGTGGCCCCGATTTATACAAGCGAATGCGCACCCATCGCTGGACCATACAACACTGTTTTGCGCGTCCGGTGGCCACACTCAGAGCAGACGATAATTGACCGTCATCGTCTCCCGTCCTTTACGCGGTTCAAAAATGCACGGGCGTCGTTCTCGGGTGTTCCAGGGCTACCCTGCTGCATGACCCGCCTGAGTGGAACATCACTGCGTCGGATACGGGGTCGCCGGTTCGAGTCCGGTTTCCCGCTCTGGCGTAAGTGAAACCCCGGTAGGGCCTTTGGGCTCCGCCGGGGTTTTCGCGTCGGTCACCCTATCCAATAGCTGAACTTCAGCATGAAGGTGTTGGTCGAGGGGGCCGATAAGAGCCGGTTGAAGTCGTTCGAAACTTCGAGGTCGTCCGTAAGCAGGTAGTCATTTCGGGCTGAGGACCATACCGCGAAGAAGGTCGAGCCCGGCTTGTACTCCCATCGGAGGACGGCGTTGGTGTTCATCTCCCTGACGTTGAAGTCCCGCTTTCGAAAGAGATACTCAGGATCATTGTCTCCATTCTCGTCCACCTGATAGCGCGTGCCCACGTCTGACAGGAAGTCCGGGTCGATCAGGGGTACACGAGTGTTGAAGTCTCCCGCATCGTCGTCGGCTACGGTACGAAAACCCGAGTACCGCCCACTGCTCACGAAGGGCTGGGCATACAGATCGAAGGTTAGGTCCGGGGTGAACGAGTAGCTGAGTCGGAGCGTCATCGATACCGTCGTCTGGTCGATTCTCCCCATCACATATTCTCGCGCACCAGTCGCGAGCGCGACGCCGGCCTCGAGGCGGGGGACGCCGTCGACGTACTGCGCGCGATTCCGGTTCCACACCATGCTCGGCGAAAGCGAGACGGTCGTGCGACTCGAGGGGCGTAACACGAGAGAGGGCGAGATGGTCAGGGTCTTTGATGCATCCTCTGACTCGATCCGGTACACTGTCCTGAGAGCCGCTCTCCAGTGCTTGCGTGTGTCACTCCCGACGGTTCCGCTCAGGGTGGTGTTCGGCTCACGTCGAATGGCAGGACCGCCCCGGAGAACCCAGGGCCAGACATGGTTTCCCCAGTGGGTGGCGTCGAAGTTGAGCGTCCAGAAGTTCAGAAACTGCCACCGAGTGCGCAGGATCAAGGATTGGCGTAGGAGCTCCCAGCCCAGCGTGGAGGCGGCCGTCAGGTTCGCGTCGATGTACCAATTGCGGAAAACTGAACCCTGCGAGAATTCGCTGTAACGTGCCCGCGCCGTCCCGAGGGCGGCGTCCGTGTATGTGACATAACCGACATCGTTGGTCTCGACGCCCGGCGTTCGAGCCCACCCGGTGAGCTGGAATGTCCAATGACCTCCACCGATCTTGTCGAGTGAGAACTCCGTCGCCAGGCCGCTCAACGATGTGAGGGTGGGATCGAACGTCAGATGGTCGGCATCAGGCCGTTGGTAGAGGTGCACGACCGAGGACTGTGTCCGCGCGATCGCCGATTCTGATCCTCGTACATGAGACCCGAGAAGCGATCCACTAATCTGATAGCGCGAGCCCCCGAAACGGTGCCATCCGTTGACCCCTGCCGAGGCGGCCGAGGAGTGCATGCGATCGAATGCCTCGTCATCCAACGACCGGAGAGTCAATGTCCCGATCGCTCCGAGCCCGCTGCGACCTTCGCGAAAGTCTCGTGAGATGCGGGCTGCCGAGTAGTTCGTGAGCGGCTCTACGGGTGACTCGGTGAGGCTTCCGTCAGGCCCTGCTACCCGCGCTTCTTCCCGATTCGTGACCGCGTTCAGAATCCCGATCGACCAGCCCGATGACGTCTTCCCCGATAACTTCAACGCCCCTGCGATGCGGACGGTTTCAGGGGCGTTGACGAAGCCGTCGGGTGGTGGGGACGCCCGCAGTTGCGGAGGCCTGCCGATGCGCCGCGAATAGAGCGCCGACCCCTCAGGCGGAAGTCGGAAGTTGAAGATCTCCGCGCCCTCGAGGAAGAAGGGCCTCTTCTCGGGATACCGATTCTCGTTGGTGCCCAGGTTCACCTTCGACGGGTCGGCGTCGACCTGCCCGAAGTCCGGATTGACCGTGGCCGTCAGGGTGAAGCGGGAAGTCATACCGTACTTGAGGTCGAGCCCCATTGAGCCCCACACATCGCTCCCGTCACGGAACGGATTGTCGGTGTCGACCGTTTCACGTCGAAGGCGTGCCACCGAATAGGGGAGCATCTCGAGGCGCCCGGGTGCCTCGAGTTCGGTCAGTCCGTCGAGGTCACCGAAGAGCGACACGAGCCGGCCCGACTCCGGCGGGATCTCGGCCCAGTGCGCCGACTCAGACCGGCGCGCGATTTGTCGCATGAAATTCACGCCCCACGTCATATCGCCCGTCGCGCCGAAGCGGAGCTGTGAAAGCGGAATCCGAAATTCGGCCGTCCAGCCCTCGGCATCGATCGAGGTTTCAACCTCCCACACGGCATCCCAGGCCACATCCTCTCGAGAATCTTCGTTGTGGAGGATATCGACCCGCGTTCCGGTGGGCGTCGTGGCGAAGTGAAACGCCGTACGGCGATCGTGACGACTGTCTAGGTAGACGTGCGCCCAGTCCGAAGCTGCCTGGTGATCGTCTCTGCGCACGAACTGCGCTCGAATCTCCTCAGGGTTGCGGTCATACATGCGCATACCGACGTAGATGGCCTCACCGTCGTACAGAATCCGAGCCTCGGTGCGCTCCGTCCCGGCCATTCCCGGATCGGGAGCGAATTGGCGGAACTCGTGAGCGGCGGTCGCGAGCTGCCAAGCCGCGTCATCCAATCTTCCATCCACGTACGGTCGCTGGTCTGCGGTCATCAGCCTGAAGGCGGTCAGCGTACACGGCGGCGGAGCATCGGCCGGACGCTCGCATGCCACGGGGTCCGGAGCCGCTATACGAAGAGTGACCGTATCGGGCAGGAGAACGGTCGTGACGAGAGACAGTACGAGTGTGACTACGGGCAAGGATTACCTGTTGGATGGGACTGGCTGGTAACCCGACGAAGCCAGGGCGGTCAAATCGTTCGGGGAAGCACGCATGAATTGCTATCCGAGGCGCAGAACGCGCAAGGGGGGGCTAGGAGCTCTCCGATTCAGTTTTTACAAACAGACCAAACATCCCAGAAAATGAAAACACCATAATGAAAAAGATTAGTAGCTCTCTAAAATAAGCTCTATTTAAATCACCTGATAAATATTTTGCAACACCAAGAGTAAGCATTGCAACTCCAACAATTGAGTAAAGCACAACGAAAAACTTCAACCACGAACTCATATCTTTCCAGTTTTGCACTTTATACACTTGGCACCTTCAGCTTGGTGGAAATAGGGTGGATACTGGGGAGGGCTAGGTGCCGTCTACTAGGTCACTGAAAGGGGTTTTCTTCATGCCCCAATTCTGCCCCGCCCCACTCAGGCCCGCAACCTAGATCGGGGCACCGCACCGGACACAACGCCACCAATTTTTTTTCAGGAAACGGCGTTTCAGTGGCGGCGATGTGTGCCGACTAATCGCGTGTACGCGAGAGGGTGGTCGAGTCCCTTGTGTGATATACAAGACCCTAGTACCCCGCACCCCCCCTCGCCTTCATGATCGTCCTACGTGTCCGCTACTTCCACTCCCAGCTCTTGTTGGTCGCGCTTCCATCCGGAGCTACCTCATACTCGCCGACCAAGCCAATCGTATTGAGATCGGCATACTTCTCCGATGTGCTGTGAGGGTGGAGCATCGTACAGAACCGTACTGTATCACCTACAGCAGGCCCAGACG
>CAUZVZ010000180.1:0-4803 GCA_963583605.1 Gemmatimonadales bacterium UBA6960 | reverse complement strand
CCGCCAATGATTCGGCCACGATCGAGGAAGAAAACGAACGCCACCGTACAGATCCCGCTGATGACGGTAAGCACCAGCCCATGAGTAAATCTGGAAACGCCGACCTGATCCAAGACGAGTATCGTCGTAGAAACAACCATGACGTACGCCAAGGCCGTGGGCAGCATGATCTTCCAACCCAACGTCATCACCTGGTCATAGCGAAAACGTGGAAGTGTCCATCGAACCCAGATGTAGAGGACCAAGAAGAACCCCGTCTTAACGGCGAACCCGGCGAAGGTCAGCAACGTCTTCCACAGAGCCGGCGCGGCGGCGATGGGGGCACCGGTTGCGTCGAAGCCCCGGATCAATTCGCCCTGGTACCAGAACGCATCGTCCCACGAACCAGGTAAATCCCACCCGCCGAAAAAGAGCGTGGCCATGAGCGCCGCCGCCGTCAGCATGTGCGCATATTCGGCGATGAAGAACATGGAAAACTTCATCGCCGAGTACTCAGTGTGGAACCCAGTGATGAGCTCCGACTCCGCCTCAGGCATATCGAAGGGCAACCGATTCGTCTCAGCGAACGCCGACACGACGAACAGGATGAACCCGAGGGACAGGGGGAACGCAAACCAGAAACCCAACTGCTGCTGTTGCCAGATGATCTCAGTGAGCGTGACGTTGCCGGCCATCATGATCACCACAATCAGGCTCAAGCCAAGGGCCACCTCGTAGCTGACCATCTGGGCCGAAGCCCGCAGCGCCCCCAAAAAAGCATACTTGTTATTGGACGCCCAGCCCCCAATCACGATCCCGTACACGCCCAGTGAGCTGAGCGCGAGAATGTAGAGGAGGCCGATCGGCACGTCGGCGATAATCATGTCGACAACGCCCCACGGTGTGGGGAGCGGTGCGGCGAAGGGCACCACGGCGAACGTGACGAGCGCGGGAACCATCGCCAGCATCGGCCCGAGCATGAAGTAGAACTTCGAGGCCGTTCCGGGAAGCGCTTCTTCCTTGACCAGGTTCTTGAGCCCATCCGCAATCGGCTGGAGCAGCCCGAACGGTCCGACACGATTGGGGCCGAGCCTGTCCTGGATGAACGCGGAAATTCGCCGCTCCGCAAGCGTCGTGTAGGCCACCGTCAGCATCACCACGCCGAACATGATGGCGATCTTGAGTGATGAGGCCAGGAGGAGCGGCAGACCAGAAATCGGAGTGTTCACGTCAGTCCCCGGCCACGGGTACGCGTGCTCCGGACGGCCCACCCTGGGCGCCGATCGTCTCGTAATCCAGTCCCCGGTAGGACTCTACTGAGTTGGCCACCAGGCCGAAGGCCTGTTCCGCGCTGCTCGGCCCCTCTTCATTCTGGAGGGCCCCCAGGAGCGCCCCGAGAACCAACCACGCGGGGCGTGCCGTTCCGGGCCCCGACAGCGCGGGCCAGAACCGTTGCACCCGTCCCGCATGGTTTGTGAAAGTGCCTTCTTGCTCCGCAAACGTGGTGACCGGCAACTGAAATTCGGCTGAGGCGAGAGCCGAAGACGTGTACGCACCCAAGTACAGCAACAGCGCCGCGTTGGGGGCAAAGCCCTCGGGTTGGTCATCGAGTGCGTCCCCGAGGATCAGAACCACACCGTCGTGTTCCGCCAGGTCCTCCAGCCCCCCCTGCCCCGCGTCGTCACCGACCCTCTCACATCTGAGCAATTCCGCACCCTGTTCATTAGGCGCAAGCGCCTTCCGGCGTGCCAACCCCTCGTATCCTCGCAGCTCGACCTCTTCATCGGCCCGCGGAGAGCGAAAGACGACCGCGCCGCCACCAAGAGCTTGGGTCAAGCGTGACACCGCCCCCAGATCCTCGTTCGACCAAAAGGGCGACACGACCGCTTTCACTGAACTCTCGCCTAGCGTGTCGATCCGCGCCTTTAGCGCCTCGAGTGCAGCCGTCCAGCCCATCGCCGTCTTGCGGCCCCCGGCGTGCATGACCGGCGCCTCGAGCCGGTCGCCCCCGTTGAGCCATTCGTAGCGACCCCGTCCGTAGTCGCAGATCCAGTGCCCGTTCACGTCCGGGTTGGTTCGGGGCTTCATGCGGTGTACCAGGTTGTCCCGGGTATGCAGCTCGATGTTGCACCCCTGGCTGCAATTCGGGCAGATCGAGGGCGTGTGATCGAGATCCCAAGCTCGCGCCTTGTGGAGAAAATCCTTCGACACAAGCGCGCCCACCGGACAGATATCCACCACGTTCCCGGCCCATTCGGCCTGGTCCAACCCCTGCTCAAAGAAGGTGTCGATCACCGCGCGACTTCCCCTCTCGACCACCGTGAGCAGCGGCTTTTCCTCAACCTCCTCCATGAAGCGCACGCACCTTGTGCACATCACACAACGATCCCCATAGAAGAGGACGTCCCCTCCGAAATCGTCGCGCCCCAGTACACGCTTGGCGTCGCGCCCCCGGCCGTGCTCCCTGCCCTCGGCGAACACGTAGTCCTGGAGATCGCACTCCCCGCATTGGTCACAGATGGGGCAGTCGAGAGGGTGGTTCAGTAGGTAGAATTCCAGCACGCCACGCCGCATGCGCACGGCGTTTTCACTTTCGGTGTGCACCACCTGTCCTTCGGCCACAGTGGTCGTGCACGACGGAAGCAGCTTGGGGGCGCCCTCCACCTCGACCAGACAAAGCCGGCACTGGGCGGGGGACGAAAGCCCCGGGTGATAGCAGTAGTGCGGCACCTCTGTGCCGGCGCCTTGCACGGCCTGGAGCAGCGTCGTCCCCTGGGGCACCGTGACCCCTTGCCCGTCGATCGTCAGCGTCACCCCGTCGGCGCCGTCGACCTTGGTAGCCTTAGCGGCCATCGCGCTAGGCGGTCCCCAGCCGTTCCCCACGGCGGATCAAGGCGAGGTATTCGTCTCTGAACTTCTCGATGGAGGACTGCACGGGAGCGGCCACCGAATCCGAAAGGACGCAGATGGTTGTGCCGGTCATCTGCTCCGTGACTTCGACGAGCGTGTCGAGGTCGTCTTCGGTCCCGCGTCCGTCCTCGATGCGCCGGAGGATCGTTGTGACCCAGGCGGTGCCCTCGCGGCACGGCGTGCATTGGCCACACGACTCGTGCGAGTAGAACGACGCCATGCGCATGACCTGGTGCACGATGTCTGTGGTCTCGTCCATGACGATCACGGATGCACACCCCAGCATCGATCCGGCTTCGACCACGCCCTCATAGCAGAGCGCGCAGCCCATGGCTTCCTCGGCGGACAAGAGCGGAACGGAACTGCCACCCGGGATGACGGCCTTTAGCGCCCGATCCTCGATCATGCCACCGCACACGTCGTAAATGAGATCCTTGAGCGGAAAGCCGAGCGGAAGCTCGTAGTTACCCGGGCGCTTCACATGGCCGCTCACACAGAACAGCTTGGTGCCCGGACTCTTCTCTGAGCCCCACTGCCGGTACCACTCACCTCCGTTCCCGACGATGTGTGGGATCGCAGCGAGCGTCTCGACGTTGTTGATCGTCGTCGGCATCCCGAACGCGCCCACTGCGGCCGGGAATGGCGGCTTCACGCGTGGCTCCCCTCGACGCCCTTCGAGAGAGTTCATGAGGCCGGTTTCTTCGCCGCAGATGTATGCACCCGCGCCCGCGAAGACCGTCACGTCTATTTTTTTCCCGGAACCCAGGACGTCGTCGCCGATAATGCCGGCCTCGTACCCGTCCTCGACCGCTTTCGCCAACACCTGAGTCGCTTCGAAAAATTCTCCCCGGCAGTAGATGTACACGTGCTGGGCGCCCATCGCATGCGCACCGATGAGGCACCCCTCGATCAACTGATGCGGGGCCCAGCGGAGAAGCTCGCGGTCCTTGAACGTCCCGGGCTCAGACTCGTCCGCGTTACAGAGCAGGTAGTGGGGCTTCACCTTAGCCTTGGCACTAGCCTTGGTCTTTGGCATGAAGCTCCACTTGAGCCCAGTCGGAAAGCCAGCCCCTCCCCGGCCGCGGAGGCCGGACGCTTTGACGATCTCAACCACATCCTCAGGGCTCATGTTCAGAGCCTTCTTCAAGGCCTCGTAGCCCCCGCGCTCCTTCCAACCATTCAACGTCCGCGCCTCAGGGTCACCGAAATACTTGGAGAGGATCGGGACTTCATTTTCGTGGCTGTACGGGTAACCCATGACTATCCTTCGCCCTCCGGCCCGGTCGAACGAGCCAAGCCCGCTCCTTTGTCCCGCAGGTGAGCTACGATCCGCGGAACCTCGTCGACGGTCACGTTCTCGTAATACCGGGAGTTGATCTGGACGCACGTGGGAAAGCCGCAGCCAGCGAGACACTCCACCTCGATCACCGTGAAAGCGCCGTCGAGGGATGTCGCGCCCATCTCCGTATTCGTGTGGTGCAGAAACGCCTTCAGCACGTCCTCGGCGCCACAAAGGTTGCAGCTGATGTTGGTACACACCTGTACGAGGTGCCGCCCAACCGGGCGCTTGTTGTACATCGTGTAGAAGGTCGCCACCCCACGCACGTGGGCGGATGACAACTCGAGGAGCTCCCCCACCCGATCCATGGTCTGCGGGGACACGTGCCCGCGTATTTCCTGAGCCAAATTGAGAACCGGGAGCAGCGCAGCCCTCTTGGTCGGATATCGGGTCAGGATCTTTTCGAAGCGTGCCTGATACGGCCCCTCGAAGAGGGGTCCCTCCGGATCCTTTTCCTCCAACATGTAAGGGTAGGTGGCCGATCCTGCAGCGTGCCCGCCTTCCAACGGACGGACCCCCACGAAGTCGATCCCCCGAACCTGCTCTTCGGTCAAATCGTATTCGCCCACGTTCCA
>CAUZVZ010000179.1:0-4855 GCA_963583605.1 Gemmatimonadales bacterium UBA6960 | reverse complement strand
ACCGGGAAGGGCGGGTCTTATCCGTCGGTCTTTGCGCTCGGAGCCGCGTCCGGCGTCGTCGCGGCCCCCTGCGGCGCTCCGGCGTTTGCCGTAGTACTCACATGGGTGGCCGCGACCCAAGCTGGCGCGATGGGGTTCGTTTACTTATTCGTCTTTTCCTTTGGGATGACCGCGTTACTCGTTGCTGTGGGCCTCTTTTCCGGCTTTGGTGCGGCCTTGCCCGCCGCGGGCCGATGGATGGTGTGGATCAAAAAGGGTGCTGCAGTGATTATGCTATTGATGGCTCAATATTACTTCGTACAGGTGGGGATGGTATTGTGAAAACTGACGACCGATTCCGTAACTGGCATGGCCCCAAGGGCGTCGCGCATCTCGTGAGTACGGCCGTACTTCTTTCGGGTGCCCTCGCTCCCGTTGCAGCGCAGGCGCGTGGCGAATTGGGGATCGCGTTGGGTGAGCGACCTGAGTTGGTGGAAATCGAGGACATGGGGGGTAACAAGGTCAGCCTCACACAGTTCGTCGGAGAGCGCCCGGTGCTCATCGAATTTTGGGCGCGCTGGTGCGAACTCTGTGAGGTTTTGTACCCACAGATGGAGGACGTGCACGCGCGTTACGGCGATAGGGTCGGGTTCGTCGCGATCGCCGTTGCGGTCGCCCAGTCCCAGCGCTCAGTCCTGAGGCACCTGGAGAATGAGCCGATGGGGTTCCCGGTGCTTTGGGACGAGGGAGGCAGAGCCGTGCGTGCCTTCTTAGCTCCCGGGACGTCCTACATCGTTGTGCTGGACGCGGAGGGCACGGTCGTCTATACGGGGTCCGGAGCCGACCAAGACATTGAGGCAGCGGTTTTGATGGGGCTCGCGATCAGCGATTAGTTCGTTCTCTTTTCGCCACCCCGGAGCAAAGAGAGCCCGGCCGAGTTCGGCCGGGCTCTCTTTCTTTCGACTTGTCTCTGTGGTATTCGCAGCTTGCGCCTAGTCCTGGTCCGCTTCGTCCAGCGGCGGCGCGACCGCGGCCACGGCGGCGGCGACCTCCTCGTATGCCGTCGGATCGATTTCACGGAACACGGGAGTGGCCCAGGCGACCCGCCCCTCCGGATCGACCACCACCACCGCTCGACTTTGGGGCATTCCGTTGCCGCGCGTGCCGACACCGAACGCCACCGCGGCGCTGTTGTCGTCGTCACTACCGAACAGAACCGGGAAGTCCGAGTCCGCTGCCCATGAGGCCAGCTCCTCGGCAGAGTCGTTGCTGACAGCGAGGACGGTTACGCCGCGTCCGCCTCTGAAAATGCTTGCGTACTGATCACGGTACGCTTCCATTTGAATTGTTCAGCCACGCGTTCGCGCTCTGAAGAAGAATGCCAATACCACCACCTCTCCCCGTAAATCCGACAGCCGGACCGGGTCCTGGAGGACTCCGTAGCGTGTTGCGCCCGTGACTGTGAAGTCAGGGGCCATCTCTCCCACCGCGATGATCTCAGGGGCATCGGCTTGAGCGGCGGCCGGCTGAACGAAAACGATTAAGCCCAGGGACAGGGCGAAAACGAATGCCATCGTGGATGGCCGCATTCGAATCCTCCTTTCTTTGTAAAACGGGAATCTTTGTAAGACCGGAACCCACGTCGGAGCATAGTATAGCCCGGTGGATCATGATGCGCACCGGCACGGCCCGATGATCGGTCCGAGGCTCTCATCCGCTGCTCACTCCTAAAGCTGGGAAATGTGATACTGGATGATCTTCCATGTCCCCTCCTCCAGGACCCGTGTGTCCGAGTATCTCCAGGTGCCCTCCCTCACCGCGCCTCCGGGGAGCGTGACCGATCCTCCGAAAAGCGCGCCGGACACTGCGGTGTTACCGTAGACCCTCACGTTGAGGTCACGCATCGCGACGTTTGTTCGGAGACCGGCGAGGTACGCAGCCCGAAAGGCCAATGCGCTGAGCCCTTCGATCATTCTGGAACCGTCGACGAAGAAGCCACGAGCGTCGTCGTGGAAGAAGTTGGCGAAGGTATTGAATTCGTTCGTGACCAAGGCCGCCAGGGTCGCCGACACGGCCGCCTCTACACTCGTCTCCTGGGCACGCGCGGGGCCCGTAGCCAGTGAGCACATCAAACAGAAGACGAAAATGACGCACTTGGATCTCACGTGATCGCTCCCTTTTCTATCTTGTGGTCTTCCCTCTTGGGACCTTCCTTCGAATTCTCTTCGAGTCTTCTTTGGCTTCTTCCACTCTAGCTTCTTCGACCACAGGGAGGCTTTGATGTTCCGTCCGGCGTGGACTCATCCAAGGGCTCACTGGCTCTCGCTGGTCGTCGCGGCTGTGGGACTCGGGGCCGTGGGGGTTTGGGTCGATCTGTCTCCGAGGGTGGAAAGTGACTTCTTCTTCTCGGAAAACGACCCCCAACTCCAAGTGTCTTTGGAGTTGGACCAACGGTATCCGGGACGGGCCCAGGTGGTCGTGCGCGCGGAGGACAGGGCAGGGGACCCCGAAGCATACCGTGAGCGGATCGGCGAGCTTACGGAGGCGTTCTCAGAGGTGGAGGGTGTGACGGGAGTGCGCTCGCTCACGACCGATGAACCTGTGGGGAGTCCCCTTTTCAGCCGAATCCTTCTGACGCCGAACGAGGCGGCCACCAACCTCATTCTGAGTGTGGACGAGACGGACCCCTCACTTCTGCTTCCTCGATTGGAGGTCGTGGTCGAGCGACTCCGTGTGCCCAGCTTGGACGTGGTCATGTCCGGCGTGCCCGTTATTGTCGAGCAGATTCGCCGAAACCTGTTCCGTGATCTCGTGGTTTTCAGTGCAGTTTCGCTCCTCTTGTACGGTCTACTCACTGCGTTGATCTACAGAAACCTAGGGATCGTTGCGGGTGCATTGACTACCTGCATCATTGCATGCGTGGCCACTCTGCTCCTTACGCGTGCGATGGGCATTGAGATCGGCTTGCTGACCGCCAACCTCATCACGATCGTCTTTGTGCTGACGCTCTCACACATCGTCTTTATGACGGCGAACTGGCGGCGGGCGGGGACCCTTTCACTGGCGCCGGATCAGCGAGTGGCCTGGGCCGTGTCACTGACGCTCGAAGCCTCTTTCTGGTCCATGGCCACGACGCTCGTGGGATTCCTGAGCCTGTTGGTGGCAACGGCTCGGCCTTTGAGGGAGTTGGGGATCGCCGGTGCCGTCGCCGCGGCCACCGCTCTCGCCGTCGCGTATACGATCTATCCCACGTTCTTGGGCCGCGGAGCAGAGCGCGTTGCAGGTGCCACCGAGCGGCCGTTCGCGGCGGGGTCACCGATGTCACCCCATCCGGCGCGCGTGGTGGCCGTCATCGCGTTCGTGGTACTCCTTCTTGGGCTTGGTCTTCCGAAGCTCGATACCGACCCGGGGCTTCTGACGTACTTCGCGGAGGGCTCCGAACTCCGCGACGGGCTCGAGCGCATCGATCGGGACGGAGGGAGTAGCACGCTCAACATCGCGATTCGGGACGCATCAGGCGCACGTCTCGATGAGAACGAGGTCTATGAACGCATGTGGGTCTTCCAGGACGCGCTGGAGGCCGATTCGGCGGTGGGTGCGGTCTTGTCACCGCCCGTACTTCTGGGGCATGCGAGGACGCTTCCGCTAGCGAACTTCTTGAGCTTGAGCGCACTCTTGGATATCGCCGAGTCGCCGCGGTTGGATGAGATCGCCCTGAGCTTCGTGACGCCGGAACGGGACGAGGGACTCTTCTCCCTCCGAATGAAGGAATCGGTACAGGAGCCCTCTCGGTACGAAGTCATGGATCGACTCGAAGGATATGCGGGCGACGCGGGCCTCGAGCCGGTACAGATGGGGGGGCTCTACGACCTCCAGGCGCAACTCGGTCGTTTGATCGCGTCGAGTCTACGGATCGGCATCGGCGGGCTCCTGCTCCTGTTCGTGGGTGTTGCCATGGTCGTTTCTCGTTCCACGAGAGTGGCTGCGATCATGGTGGCTTGTCTCGCCGGGGTCCCGCTCGTCGTCCTGGGAACCTTTGGCCATCTGGGCGTGGCGGTGGACATCATCACGTCGCCGGCTGCCAACGTGGCGCTGGCCATGGGCGTCGACTCGATGATTCATCTGGTCGTGCGGGTCCGGCACCTCCGCAACAATGGCTTGGCTGCCTTGGAGAGCTGGTCCCAGGCCCGGGCCCAGGTCATGGGGCCGGTGCTCGCCGCCACGCTCCTCATATGCGTCGGATTCGGGATCTTCGGATTGTCGACGTTCCCGCCCACGCGCCGCTTCGGATTCGCGGTGATCTTGGGCACCATGGCGGCGGCTGCCATGGCACTGGTGACGTTTCCGCTCGCTGTCGAAGCGTTGAGGCGGAGTTCCGCAGGGGATTCTCAGCCGGCCTGAACTCAGCATACCGTCCGTGGGCTCCCCGGGCCGAAATTGCCAAAGTATAGAAGAGCGGCCCCCCCCCACGGGGAGTGGCCGCAACTCAATCGTTTCGGCCTTGATCGTTTCTTGCTGATCTAGTGGAGCGTCAGCGCGATCAGTTACAGAACCTCTATATCGCGAAGCAGTAGAACAGTCCGTCACCGCCTGTGCCCCGCAGGTCCTCCTGGCCGCAGCCACTGCTGGCGTGGGCGGAGTTCCAGGAGGTCGGGTTGGCGCCGCCACCGGTACGGTCGAAGTGACCGACCAATGCACTGCCCCCCTCCCCGTTGCTCGTCCAATTGCTGCACGTGGTGTCGCCATCCGCCGGGGCGACCGTGCCGTCCAACTGCGAGCCCGTCAGGATGTCGTGCCGGTTCGGATCGTCGCCACGGCCATTGGTCAGGCCGCCCCGCTCGTTGAGCACGGTCTCCTTCGTTAGGTTGTTGCTCTC
>CAUZVZ010000178.1:0-4862 GCA_963583605.1 Gemmatimonadales bacterium UBA6960 | reverse complement strand
GGAGACCGAACCGCCCTGGCGGACGATGATCTCACCGGCGGGCGCCGTCCTGCGCCGGAGCTTGGCCGACACGATGGAAAACTCAGTTTCAGGCATATCGGCGAAGAACGGCACGTTCTTCAGAAGCTCCTCAGGGCCAACCGTGAGTTTGGCCGGCTGGCTGGCCCGCACTCCTCTCAGGTCCGCCGCCAGATCCTCGAGCATGGCCTCCGCTACTCCCTCAGGGATCATCCCGGCACGAGCCTTCTCTTCAATGGCCTCGTGCTCTGCATGGAGAATCAGTCTCTTGGCCAAACGTTCCTGCGCTGAACTCACGAAACTGTTCGGCGCTCTCATCGAGCCGGTCTCGGGCCTGTTCCTTCCAATAACGGTAAGTGGTCCGGAACTCAGCCACGACCTCAGGTCGTGTGGATGCCAGTTCGGCTAGATGGTCCATGTCGAGCGTTACTTGGAGGCTGACCTGGGAGCGGGCCCAGGCCGTCTCATAATCCTGATCGGTTCGCTCCGCTCGCAGCCTCTCCGCCCACAACCGGGCGCCCATGCCAGGAACCGATGGATCCTGCTCTCCATGCGCTCGACGGTGGGAGGGTAAAGCGTGTACTCAGGTAGGCTCCCTTGGTGTCGAATGCCCTCGCTTTGGAGCTCGATGGAGTGGACCAGACTACGGTGGGTTCGTTCCGTCAGATGCCCGTGGGTAAACATCTGGTAGTACAGCGTGTTCTCCTCTCCGAATGAATGGAGGTACAGGAGTCTCCGTTCCGGCTCGACATCAACTCCCCGACTCGAGCTCCTGGACTTACGCCACCAAAAGTCAGGCCGGCGAAGAGAAACGACAGAGCACTCGACGGGCCCGGGGGCTGCCGAGCGCTCAATTGAGGGGCTTATTCGCGGGTACGCAAACAAGGGTCATAAACATTTGGTGTATGGTCCCGCAATGGGACGCCTGACCTGACGTTTGCTAGCCGATCAGGGCCTGATACACCAGCCTGCGGAACTGCTGACGGAAGGTGATGTCGCGGTTCGGACGAATCTGCACCATGAACACGCCGATCAAGTTCTCCTCGGGGTCGACCCAGAACGAGGTCCCCTGAACTCCGATCCAGGAGTAGCTTCCCACCGAATCGGGCATCCCGTCCCGTCCCGCTTCTGTCTTTACTGTGAAGCCGAGCCCGAAGCCCCAGCCGGGTTGCAGGAATCCCGTCGGAATCCCGTCCTCCAAGTGATTCACGGTCATCATCTCGAGCGTTTTCCGCCCGAGGATTCGCTCCCCGTCCAGCTCCCCTCCGTTGAGGAGCATCTGGGCGAATCTGGCATAGTCCTGCGCCGTCGACATGAGACCGGCGCCGCCCGAGAAATTCCTGAGCGGGGGAGTGACGCCGACGGTGTCGCCGAGGACGAGCGCCCGCTCGGGCCCTGAATGCCCATAGGTGCGCGCGAAGCGATCCCGTTTCGAGGCGGGTACGTCGAACGCGGTGTCGAGCATGCCGAGCGGCTCGAAGATTCGCTCGCGCAGGAAAGCGTCGAACGACTGCCCGGAGACGACTTCGACGAATCGGGCGAGCACGTCTGCGGAAACGCTGTAGTGCCACCGTGTCCCGGGTTGGTAGGCCAGCGGGATCTCCCCCAGTTGGGCGACCACGCCCTCGAGTGTCGACTGGTATAGCACCTCACGCTCCCGGTAGACCGAATCGACGACGGTGTTGGAAAACTCCCCGTAGGTAAAGCCGGACGTATGACGCAGCAGATCCTGGATCGTCACGGATCGGCGCGCCCGCTCTGTGGGGATGGGCTGTCCGCGAACCGCTTCAGAAAGATTGGCTACTTGGAGATCGGCGAGCTCGGGCAGATAACGACCGATGGGCTCATTGAGAAAGAAATGCCCCTCCTCGTACAGCATCATCACAGCCACGGCGGTGATGGGTTTCGTCATGGAGTAGATGCGGAAAATATCTGTTTCCTCCATGGCATCGCCCTCGTCGAGGTCTCTCACCCCCCATGCGTCGACGTAGGCGACCCTCCCGTTTCTCAGCACCATCCCAACGGCTCCTGAGATCCTCCCTTCGTCCGCGTAGGCCTGAAAAGTCTCTCCGAGGCGCTGGAGACGATCCGATGACAGCCCGACTTCCTCGGGCGCCGCGCGGCGGATCCGCTGTGCCGAAAGGGAGGGCACGGCCAAGGCGAACAGGCTCACGACGATGGTTGCTTCTCGAATCATGCCCAACCTCCGATATGTGGGCGAGAGCACCGAGACGGTGCAGGGATTTCCAATCCTTGTGGCCCCGGCAGCGCGATCTCCAGAGCCAGCACGAAGAGTACTCGTGGACTGGCGGGCGCGCGAGTCCGGTCGCGACCTCAGATTCGAACTGGCTAGCGGTGGTTGAGAACGATATGATTGGCGGTTACAGTCCAACGAGAATCGGGAGGGTCGAGTGATTTTGAGCACCGTCAAATCTCCAACGCACACCTTGGCAAGGGTCTTCCTCGGTCTGCTTGCGGTCGCCCTCGTGCCCGCTTACGCTGAGGCACAGTCTGCGGACATCCCGAGGACCGCGTCCGGGCGGCCTGATCTGAACGGCATCTGGCAAGCGCTCGGCAACGCCCATTGGGACATCGAGCCGCACCAGGCGCGCGCCGCGCTCCAGATGGTACCGGGCCCCATAGTTCCCGTGCCTGCTCCGGAGGTGGTCTCGTTTGGCGCCGTCGGGGCAGTTCCGCCGGGGATGGGGATCGTCGAAGGCGGAGAGATTCCCTACCTCCCTCAGGCGCTCGCGACCCGGGAGGCGAACCGGGAGAGCTGGGTCACGCTGGACCCGGTGGTCAAGTGCTACCTGCCTGGGGTGCCACGTGCCACCTACATGCCCTTCCCGTTCCATATCTTTCAGAGTGAGCGTGCTTTCTTCATCACGTATGAATTCGCCGGCGCCGACCGCAACGTCTATCTCGAGGATCCGGGCGAGCCGCAGGTGGACTCTTGGATGGGTCAGTCCGTCGGCCACTGGGAGGGCGACACGTTCGTGGTGGAGGCACGCGGCTTCACCGGCCAGGCCTGGCTCGACCGCTCCGGAAATCACGCGAGCTATCAGTTGCGGGTCACGGAGCGTTACACGATGACGAGCCCTTACCACATCCTCTATGAAGCCACGCTGGAGGATCCCAGCACCTTCTCGCGCCCGTGGACGATCCGCCTGCCGCTGTACAAACACATTGAGGATGGTGCTCGAATCGGCGTATTCAAGTGCGTGGAGTTCGTGGAGGAGCTTCTGTATGGGCAGTATCGTAAAGTACCTTAAGACGTTGGTTGACTCGGGAGAGGAGAAAAGATGACGCTGCGTTTCTACGGTTTTCTTTTTGTGCTTGGTCTAGGGATCGCGGCCGAAGGGTTGATCGCGCCCGCGGCGGCCCAGGCGCCGTCCCGGAGTGCCAGCGGATGGGTGGCGCCACGCACGGCCGATGATCGCCCGGACCTCCAAGGAAACTGGAGTAACGCCACGCTCACGCCGTTGCAGCGCCGAAGCGGCCGGGCCAAGGTTCTGACCACGCAACAAGTCGATGATATCGAGCACGGGCGGGAGAGCGTCGTCATCGAGCGTTCAGCGGCGAGCGACCCGGACCGTGATGCGCCTGAAGCCGGGGGCACGAACCCGATCTGCATCGACGCGCCCACGACGTGCTACAACGAGGTCTATATCGACCCCGGCACACGGGTCGCCATCGTGAACGGTGAGCCCAGGAGCTCCCTCATCACGGTGCCCGCGAACGGTCGTATACCGGCTCTGACGGATGAGGCTCGTCTGCGTATAGCGGAGTCCCGGGACTTCAATAGCCAGTTCGGCCAGTACGACCACCCGGAGGTCCGGCCGGTCGCCGAACGTTGCCTCATATCCTTCGGCAGCAATGCGGGCCCGCCGATGCTTCCCAACGGATGGTACAACAACAACTACACGATCGTGCAGACGGCCGACCACGTGTTGATCATGGCCGAGATGGTCCACGACGCCCGGATCATTCGGATCGGCGACGGCCCACGGCTGCCGCCTGACATCCGTCCGTGGTTGGGCGACTCGTGGGGTCATTGGGAGGGGGACGTGCTCGTGGTGGAGACCACGAACCTGCATCCTCTGCAGCAGTACACGTCGGAGAAAATGAAGGTGACCGAGCGCTTCAGCAGGGTAGCTGAGGATGCCCTCCTCTACGAGTTCATGATCGACGACCCGACGACCTACGCCCAGCCATGGGGTGGGCAGGTCCCGATGAAGGACTTGGGCGAAAAGCTGTATGAGTACGCCTGCCACGAGGGCAATTACGCCCTCTCGAACATATTGATGGGTGCACGGTATCAAGAGACAGTTGACGCGGACGCAAATCGAGACTGAGCCGAGGTGAAAATGATGAGAACGAAATTGATCTACGGGACTTTGATTTTGGGAGCCGTCGCGCTCTTGGCCTATGCGGCTCCCGCGGTCGCCCACCACGCTTTCGGGGCGGAGTTCGACCCGGATGCCCCCATTCGCCTCCAGGGCAATATCGTCAGGGTAGAGTGGGTGAATCCGCATTCGTGGATTCACATCGAGGTGACGAATGATGACGGTACGTCGCAGGTCTGGATGGTCGAGGGAGGCACGCCAAACGTGCTTCAGAGACGAGGCCTCCGCCGAGATTGTCTGCCGATCGGCGCTGAGTTGATCGTCGACGGTTATCAGGCGAAGGACCACTCTCTCCCCCGGGCCAACGGCCGCGACGTCACGTTCACAGATGGCAGGAAGTTCTTCCTGGGATCGTCGGGTACCGGCGCTCCGGAGGATGGGGCTGAGCGCAGGTCTCCCGCGGGCGGCGCGGGGAGATGCTGACCGGGTAAAACCCCC
>CAUZVZ010000177.1:0-4891 GCA_963583605.1 Gemmatimonadales bacterium UBA6960 | reverse complement strand
CACGGCGTCGGCTGGGGAAGCCAATGCCATGAGCATGCAGGAGGGCATGCTGGTGCATGACGGCCAAGAACTATTCGGCCATTACTTTCAGCCTGAGCCGTTCCCACAGCCCCTGCCGGACGACGCCCACTCCCACGACGGCTGGACCTGGGGGTCCATGGCGGCGGTCTATGCCGAGAGCCCAGACAAGATCTGGATCGCCATGCGGGGAGAGCTCCCGCTCCCGGATGGGGACGATCCGTGGACACCCTACGCCCTCCTGAACGAGTCCAGGGGGAGCGCCTCGCCCAACGACGACAACGGAAGTCGCGGGTATGAGCGGCGCTACCTGCATGTGATGATCGCTGTGAATTCCGAGGGAGAGTTGGTCGAATATTGGCCGCAGCATGACCAACTCTTCGACGTACGGGGCGGACGCGGACCCCACAAGATCAAGATCAGCCCCTACGACCCCGAGAAGCATATCTGGGTCATCGACGACAACCTCCACCAGATCCACAAGTTCACCTACGACGGGGACCTGGTGCTCACGCATGGAGTGCAGAGCGAGGCCGGACGCGGGCCGAACAACTTCTCGCGCCCGACGGACATCGCTTGGCTGCCGGACGGAACGTACTTCATCAGTGACGGCTACGTCGGAACCCGCGTAGCGAAGTTCGATGCCGACGACAACTTCATAATGGATTGGGGCCGGGCCCCGGTCGATCCCGCCAACCCGGGTCCCAACGAATTCAACACCGTCCATGCGATCACGATCAGCCAGGACCGGTTGCTCTATGTGTCGGACCGGGCCCACGCGCGGATCCAGGTGTTCGATGAGAACGGAAACTTCCAGTTCATGTTCCCGACTGGCCAGAGAGGGGAGTCTCTCCCGTACGCGATCGAGATTCTACAGGATCCGAGCGGAGAGGAGTTCCTTTGGGTCGCGGACGGCAGTTCGATGAGAATGCTGAAGTACGATCTGGCCGGCAACTACCTCTATGGCTGGGGCACGCCGGGTGAAAATTACGGGCACTTCAACGGCCCGCACTCGATCACGACCGATCAGGACGGCAACCTCTATATTGCGGAAGTGTTCGCAGGTCGGATACAGAAGTTCGTCCCGAGGCCCGGGGCCGATCAGGCCAAGATCGCGGGACAGCAGCTGCGCGAAGCATGGTGAAGGGCGATTAACGACTGAGCCGGGAGTCCGTGTTATTAACGGACTTCCGGCTCAGTGCCCCGTCGGGGACCCGTCTCCTCGACCGTACCGAGTACGGTTGGGAGACAAGGAAATCAGTAGTGGCCGGCCCTATTGTTCAAATGCGGCAAGTGGAAAGAAACGAGGGCCTAGACCGAGGCCGCGCCTCGCGTCGTAATCAGCGTGCTACCCACGGCGGTCCAATGATCAACGCCGGATCCGCATCGGGCTTGGGCACGAACTTCTGGGTCCGGCCATACTGATTGTCCCCTCCGTAAAGATTACGGTCGGAGTCGACCGTAAACGTGTGCACTTCCAAATATCCATTGGGTAGCGGTCTGGGGACATTCCACGTGTATAGCCGCTCACCCTCGAAATCGAACTTGACGAACCTGAGCGGTCCCAGGGTGGTGAGCCAGATGCTGTCCTCATTGGCAATGACGTCCAAAGTCAGGCCAAGACCGCCCCACGTATCAACAAACTCGACTTCTCTCGGATCATCCGTGGTCCTGAACACGTTGACACGACCCCCCGAACGATCGAGGGCAAAGATCAGACCATCGGGCCCGACGGCCAACGCGTGGACGCCGTTGAATTCACCCGGATCTGAACCGCGCTCGCCGAACTCTGACAAATAATTCCCGTCGCTGTCCAAGATGATGACGCGATGGTTGTCCAGGCCATCCGCCACCAGAATTCTGCCGTCGGGTAGGAATGCCACATCCTGCGGTCTGCCGAAATGGGTCTCGTCGTTTCTTGAAGGGCCCCGCTCACCCAGCGTCATCAGCAGTTCACTGCCGTCGTTGGAGAACACGTAGATCTGATTGAAGGTCTCGTTGACGACCCAAATTCGACGCTCAGGATCGTAAGGGCTGATGCGAACCCTGTGCGGTCCAGGCCCCTCTGACCCCGCACACAAATAGTCCCACTGATCCCAGATTTCGATAACATTACCGTCACCATCGATCGTATACAGACAGTTCTGCCAAGTGCGCAGATCAGTGGCCGACAAAGTGTTGATGCCCAGAGACCCCGCATAACCCGCGAATTCGGAGGGGACGGGGATCGGCAATCTCGTTTCCCCACGCTGCGCGATGATGATGCGATCCGGCGATTCCGCGAATACACCTGAATTGCCGCCGAAGGCAAAGCCCTGCTTGGCAAACGGCTGATGCCACCCTTCGACGATGTCATAAGGGCTGGGGCCGATCGGACCCACATCCTGAGCCGAAACAGGTCCGGAAAACAACGCGCCAAGCAGACAGGCAAGCGTCGTAGTCGCTAGAAGTTTTGAATCGCGCATGATCGAAGAAGCTCCATGATGTGGATCGGCGATGCCTCTGTGCCTTGTTCTATAGCGACTATCAATACAAATAAATGCCTTTGGATTCAACTCAACGTGACCGGAGGAGGCCTTATGACGTCGGGCCTCATCGGCAACGACCCAAGAAAACGATGGATGCCCTCCCTGCTCAGGCCTATAGTAGAATCAAGGGATCATGAATGCACCCAGTGGGCAAAGAGCCGCGCCGAGAAGACGTGACTGCACCGCATACGGGGTAGCGCGCACATCAGAGCGGGGACCGGCGATCACGAACTCTCCTAAGCTGGCCTGGGCTCTACTCCTGCCTTGTCATCGAGTCGAGGGGTCCACTCCTCTCGACATTCCGGTCATTTGGTTCGCCTATCCCTCGACAGGGACCTCGTAAGTTATCAAGTTCCACCCCGTACATCCTTTGGAGGGCGCACATGCCGCACAGATTGGTATTCTCATTCGCATTGGTCGCAATCGGAGCCCTGCTCCCGAAGTCGGCGAGCGCCGCGGTGATCGCCCAGGGAGCCAACGCCTCTCATACGCACATCGGGCATGTCCTCGAGGCATTCGCCTCCACCCCGGACGGGCAGGGCCTATTGCCCACGGCTGAGGCTGAGGCCGAGATCGCCCTGCAACACGCCAGGCTCGCGGGCCGCGACCCCACGGATATCGATGCCATGAAACGGCATGCGAGGCACGTGCTGAACGCGATCGACCCCGTGGAGTTCGCGGGAGGCCCGGGTTTGGGATTCGGAGTGAAGACTGCCGGAGAGGGAATCAATCGGCACATCGAGTTGGCTGCCGGTTCGGACGCCGCCTCCGGGAACGTTCGGGGCCACGCGGCGCACGTCGCAGCAGCCGCCCGAAGTGTGACCCAACGCGCACTCCATATCGTGGAGCTCGCAGGACAAATCCTGCCGATGAGTGACTACAATCGAGCCTTCAATCTGGTTCTACAGCTTCGGGGCCTGTGCGAAGAACTCACCACCGGCGCCGACGTCTCGGGTGATGGTGCGATCTCGTTGAGTGAGGGCGGGCTCGAACAGGTCCGGCAACACATGACGCTGATGGCCGAAGGTGAAGGGCTGAACTGAGCTCATCTTCCGTCCCCGATGAGCCCCGGTGTCATCCGCCATCCCGCAGCGCCTCCGTCGAGCTGATTCCCTAGATTCTTATGACGAGCGCGAGCGTAAGGATGTTGTCGACCTTGTCACCCGGCGTCAGGACGTCGGTCCCTGTCGGTCCCCCACCCGCGTCGAGCAACCCGACGCTCAGCAGCGAGGGCTGCTTGTCGTAGAGCAACTGAAGCGACGTCTTGAACGACAGCCGCTCCGACAGTGACACACTCAGCGAATTGATCCAGTCCGCGCGCAGGTCATCGGTCTCTTCTAAATTCTCGTCGACGATCAGTGTAGACGAGAATTCCGCGCTTGTGGAAAGCTGCCTCATGGCGTCCAACCCGAACCGTACACCGCCGAACCCTTCGTCCACGCTGGGTGCCGGATTCACGTCTTTCTGGAGCGTGTAGGTGAGTCCGATGTCGACCTTGAAGCGGCCGGTCTCGCTGTCGGCAAAGGCCTTTCCGAACCCCGCGACGAAGGCGTAGCGGTTCTGAATACCCGCGAACGTGTTCCTATCCCACCCAGCCCCTGAGAACGCAAACGCGCCCGCAAACGCACGATCGTACCGGCCGCGTGCGAAGTGATTCTCCGCCGTGAGTTCGGAGTTGGTGGTCTCGTTCACCGTGAAGTCGGTCGCAGTACCGGTCGCCGTGAGGGTGCGGAAAGTGGTCTCAGCGCGGATTCCGCCCACCTCGATCTTGAACGCGTTCGGTTCGCCCGTGGCGGTCAGCGCGGACCTCAGGCCGAGGGTGCTCGATGACGCGTTGCCACCCGTGGAGACGAAGCTCAGTTCCGTCGAATTCTCCCATGTGTACGCCCCGGTCGCATCCTGCGCCGTAACGTACCTCGGAAGAGCCAGTTGGGCTACGAATAACAGCGCGCCTATCATGACCGCGTCGACACATCTCTTGTTCATGCTAACCCACCCTGCATCGTAGTTCGAATTCGGGGGCCCCGGGGCCCGCTCATATGTATGGGAATGGGCCTGCTCAAGCTTGGCCCTTGAGTAGATCGCGGATCTCGCCCCTTCGGGCAACCGGGCGATAACTTGACAAGTCGGTCGACAATCGAGGTGTTGCGTCTCCAACTGGTTTCCTCAGAGGACCACCGCTGTGATCACGGGAGAAAAGCAATGAAGAAGCTCGCTGCCACCCTCGTCGCGCTGATCGTGGCCGTACCGTCAGCAGATGCGCAATACGCACCCCAGATTCCGGTTGAATCCGTGCCGAACTTCTTCCGGCTACCCATTGGAGTGAACTTCGGCGAGGTCCCGGC
>CAUZVZ010000176.1:0-4898 GCA_963583605.1 Gemmatimonadales bacterium UBA6960 | reverse complement strand
CACGCGACTGCGGGATCGTTGGCATCATCTTCCTGACGGCAGCGATCGATTCCTCGTGGACGAGGCCTACCTCCTCCAGATCACGTCGAGGCTCGGGGGTGAACTGCTGGATCCGTTAAAGACGACGGTAGTGCAAAACATGCGGGCGATGACGACCTGGGTGCTGAGAAAGACGTGAGGGCTAGGGGCTAGTTGCCGGCGGGGGGATGCGCCTCTATCCACTCGGTGGACAGCCGTTGGGCTTCGGCTATTTGTTCGCGAGTCATTACCTGCGCGATCATTTCATTGTTGCGCTGCGCAGTCTCATTTCCTTGGGCTGCAGCGAGATTGTACCACATATAGGCAAAGACCAGGTCCCGCGGGACGCCGTCTCCATTGCCGTACATGAATCCAAGGTTGGTCTGGGCTAGAGCATCCCCCTGCTCAGCCGCTAACCGATACCAGCGTACGGCCTCTGCATCGTCCTCGGGGACGCCTTCACCCCGGCTATACATCACTCCAAGGTTGAACTGGGCGATAGCATACTCTTGGTCGGCAGCTAGCCGATACCAGCGTACGGCTTCGCCATCGTCTTCGGGGACACCGTAACCATGGGCGTACACCACTCCAAGGTTGTACTGGGCGGCAGCAAACCCCTGCTCGGCGGAAAGCCGATACCAGCGTACGGCTTCCCCATAATCTTCGGGGACGCCGTCACCATTGCGGTACATCGCTCCAAGGTTGTACTGGGCGGCAGCAAACCCCTGCTCGGCGGAAAGCCGATACCAGCGTACGGCTTCCCCATCGTCTTCGCGGACACCGTCACCATACTCGTACATCATTCCAAGGTTGTACTGGGCGGCAGCATATCCTTGCTCGACGGAAAGCCGATACCAGCGTACGGCTTCCCCATAATCTTCGGGGACGCCGTTACCCTCGGCGTACATCACTCCAAGGTTGTTCTGGGCTAAAGCATGCCCTTGCTCGGCTGCTAGCCGATACCAGCGTACGGCCTCTGCATCGTCCTCGGGGACATCGTTACCCTCGGCGTACATCACTCCAAGGGTGTACTGGTCTGGAGCATGTCCTGTCTCAGCGCAACTAATCAGGCCCCCCAACCGTGACATGTAAATGATCGCCGAGTCGCACGGGTCCAGTCGTAAAACGTCCGATTGTGCCAAACCGTCGGCTGGAACGAGGAAGAGCGTTCCAACTGCTGCGCCTATCAATAGCCTCACCAAACCTATTACCTCAGTCCTTCAAGATGACGGTGACCCCCGCGAAAGCGGCGACCGGCTAACACAAGAACCCCGGCCCCTCGGATGGCGGCTGCTGCTGTATCCGCAACGCAATCATAATCAAGCCCTGATACTGCAGGCACACGCTTCAGGAATGCACGAAACTCTGCCGCAGCAGAATTCTTGTCACCGAGCCTGCCATCACCCGCAAAACCGATTATCTGATCAACACGCTTTTCTCAGTCTGGGCCGGGCTCTCTTTCCAGATTTCGTCTAGTGACATCGGATGGCTCGCGACCTCTCAGAGAACTTATCTAACGTCTCGTTATTCTACGACGCGCCCTAATTCTGCCCCGCCCCACTCAGGCCCGCAACTCAGGACGCGCAGAACAGTGCTGGGTGTGGCTGGATACCACGGGGGGGGACTAGTTGCCGTCTTCTAGGTCGGGGGGACAGGGGTCGTAGCGCGAGAGCCTGATGCCTACCGCGACAGTAGCAATCGCTTGTTAGGTGGAAACGATACCGCCTTCACCAAGACGAGATGCGGACCATGTTAGGCGGCATCACGCGGGCCTATGCTGATCAGTCCCCTGCGGCTTGGTCGTGACCAGTTGGGGCCGCTACGCTAAGCAGCCTCCAGAACTCTCGATCGAAGACGTTGAGATCTTGGACCCCTTCCGCGTCCAGAGTCGGTGCCCCGAGTCGCACGACCACGAGGTCCAGACTGGGGACCACGTATAGTCTTCGGTCTCCGTTTCCCCGAGCAGCCACGAGGTCAGCCGGGGCGGTAGGAATGAACGACCCAGGGACGGAGCCGCGATGATCATAATCCTCCCAGCTGTCCTGTCCGTTCACCCACCAGAGAAGTCCGTACGATGGGTTCATGTCCTGGGATGACCGGAAGGACTCCTCCAGTAGGCCGCGATTCTGGACGAGTGTCTCGCCCTCCCAGACACCACCGGTCTGGACCAGGATGCCGAGGCGGGCCAGATCGCGGGCACTCGTCGCGAAGCCCACAGTGTTTGCGGACGACGCGGGGGTCCACCAAGCTCGCTCCCGCCAGCCAGACTGTTGCATGCCCAATGGCGCAGTCAGCCACTCGCGTGTGAGCTGCTCGGCTGTCATCACCGCGGATTGCTCGAGGACCTGCAGAAGACGGCTGTACGCGAGTGTGTTGTAGCGCCACCTCGACCCTGCCTCCGCCTCGAAGGAGAGGTCCCTGGCGAGGCCGCTGGACATTGAGGCGAGGTGCCGCACGAGAATCGCCGATTCGGCGTCGGCGGTCGCGTTCGACCACCCCGCGCCCAGGTGTTCCGAAACAGGGTCATCGAGGTTCAGGAGTCCCTTGTCACGGGCCATGGCCAGTAAGACGGAGATCGCGCTCTTCTGGACCGACATGACATCTTCGATGGGCCGGCCGAGACTGTCCAACTCGAAGAGCCCGGTGACCCCATATGTCGTCGTTGGCCCGACGGGTTGACTCGGCTCTAGGGCCCAATACTGCTCGGCGGCTATTCGCCCATGGACGACCATCAAGACGGCGCTGGAATGCTGGGATGCAGCGTAGCTCAGCGCGGCTTCGACCCCCACAGGATCCCAGCCCGCCTCCGTGAGGTCGACAGTCGCCCACGGGCCGCCAGCGGGTGGGAAGTAGGTAGCTTCTCTCTCTGGTGCCGGGCTTGAGCCGCCGCATGAGGCCGCCGAAAGTGCACCGGCCACGACTAGGGCACTCCTATTGCTGCCACCACCATATCTCCACAAGTCCCTGCCCATTTTGCTCCAGGTCCTGGCCGCCGGCTGTATCCAACAACCCCACGAGCTCCTGGAGTGTTAGGGGTTGCTTCGACGTCGGCGGGGCGACGTCGAAGTCCGTCTCGTACTCATCGACGATCCGGTAAGTGTAGCCGCCCTTCAATAGGCGGGCGCGGACAGAGAACACATCCATCGTCGAGCTCGCGAGAACCACTCGGGCGATCTCGACTTCGCGGTCGACCAGGTCGGGTAGGTACTCGCCTCCCATCCACGACGGCCCACAGGAGCGGCTCATCTCCCGCTCGAATCCCTCGGATCCGTGCTCGCCGAGGATGTGGTCCTCCACGGGTCCGAGGAGCGCGTTGTAGGCCTCCCGTTTGTCCCCCTCCGCACTCAGCATGTCCCGCACCATCTCGCGCCTCATCTGGCCCTTGATGCCGTTCAGGTTCAGGGCGACGGGATCGTCGAAATCAGCGTAGCTGGTGGGTCGGAAGTTCAGGTCGATACTCATGGGGCTTCCCTCCTGATGATGAATGAGAAACCGAAAGGCCCCACGCCGACGGGCGGCATTGAGGCCTTCCGACGCTTTAGGCGGAGTGCCGTGGTTAGGAGCGTGCCCGCCAAGCTGTCGTGTTCAAAGCGCACACTCCGTTCGGGCCTCGGCGGCCCGAACCGGACTTCAAGTATTCTCAAAAAGCAAAGGGTCCCGCTCGGCAAAACCGAACGGGACCCCCGGCCGGTTTAGCAGTTTGATGACCCGGCTGCAATCGTCTCAAATCACCGGGGTGCAATGTCGTTCTGCACGCTATGAATTTAGCGGAATTTCGGCCCTATTTCAATGCGTAAACACTGCTGGATAGCTGGGCGTGGTTGGATGCCACGGAGGGGGCTAGGGGTCGCCGGGGGGATGCGCCTCTAGCCACTCGCGGGACAGACGTTGGGCTTCGACTATTTGTTCGCTGATCAGGACGGCAGAAGAAGTCCTTGAGCGACAAAAACCACAACAAACCCCCCTAACGGGAACGTCAGATTCCCACGGGTGCGCAATGCGTTCTCGCACCCGTGCGTGCATGGATCTAACTTTGTGAACCTAGATACGTCCTGAATGGTTTTCCGGTCCGGCTTCGATTCTGGATCTAGGGAGGAAACGCTCTCGTGACCAGTTCCGTAAAGAAGATCGTATTGGGAGGCTGCTTGACTGGCCTCGGTTCTGGTCTCAGCTGGTCAGTCTTCGTGCATCTTGTCTCTCGTGATCAGCTATTCAACGGCCAGGAATTCGCGTTGTCCCTGATCCTACCGTTACTGGTGGGACTAGCGGTGGGGAAAAGGGTAGGGGTCCAGCGGCGGGTTCTGTTGCCGATTGCCTATCTTACGTTGGCAATGCCTTTGTTCGGGATAGGTATGGGAGGCGCTAATGTTCTCCTGATGACGACTGGTGGTGCGATTGGGGGCCTGTTCTGGGCGGTTCCTTTCGTCCTGTACGATCATGTCATAAAGCTCGTCAGGTCGTCACGGCTCTCTTAGCATGAGTCGTCGAGTGGTAGTGGAGGCCCGCCCGGCCCTGGAAGGGGGGTTGACTAGGATGGACCGATAACCCGCTTCAGTAATGAGACGGTACGAGAAGACGGCCCACTCCGAACGATGGAAGTGGCCATTCCACTAGAAGTGTTCTCGTAGAAGTGTTCTCGCAATGTACTAGCCTGACCGGACGCGCAAAACAGCACTGGATAGCTAGGCGTGGCTGGATGCCACGGAGGGGCTAGTTGCCGCGTGCACACTATACTTCTGCGGGACGGCCACCTCCGAACGATGGGGGTGGCTGTCTGCCCGAGCGACGCTAGATCACGATCGAGCAGGTCACTTCACGCGTATCACCCACCCACCTCCGCCCAACATCCCCGCGTACTCGTCGACCTGGTCAGCAGCCTC
>CAUZVZ010000175.1:0-4969 GCA_963583605.1 Gemmatimonadales bacterium UBA6960 | reverse complement strand
TGATCATTTTCACAGTCGCAGGTGCCGGCTTATTCCGGTTCGTGATCGAGGAGTAAGACGCATGAAGGGACGTTCGGCTGCAAGTTGTACATGTGGAGGCTGTTGACGAAGTACAGCGGGTCGCGCACAGGGAGGATCCATGAACCAGAAGCAGATCCGATGGGCCATCGGCGTCCTGGGTGCGCTCGGGGTGGCGACCGTTCTCGTGTTGCACGGGATGGTGTTTTTCTGGGTGCCCACCGAGTCCACGATGGGAATCGTCCAGCGGATCTTCTACATCCATGTCCCGGCCTGGTGGATCGCTTTCTTGGCGTTCGGACTCGTCGCTCTTTGCAGCGCCGTGTACCTCTGGCTGGGCGACGAGCGCCTCGATCGGGCGGCCGTGGCCGCGGCAGAGGCCGGGATGATCTTCACGACCATCGGCCTGCTTACGGGCCCGCTATGGGGGCGGGTGGCTTGGGGCACGTGGTGGGAGTGGGAGCCGAGGCTCACGCTGGCGTTGATTCTCTGGTTCATCTACCTGGGGTATTTCCTGGTGAGGCGGAGCACCGTCAATCCCGAACAGGGCAAGCGGTTCGCGGCCGTCGTCGGAATCATCGGTGTCCTCGATATCCCCTTGATTCATGTCAGCGTCACTTGGCTCCGATCTCTGCACCCCCAAGCCGTTATCCTCAGCGCCGAGAATCCCATGAATCTAGACGGCTCGATGGGCGCGACGATCAGCGTAGGGCTGCTCGCCTTCACGCTGGTCTTCGCTTCCCTTTTTCTCGCACGGTACGCGGTTGGCGGGTACGAACACGAACTCGACCTTCGGGACGCCAGCCCCGGAAGTATCCAAGGAGCGGAGGCCTGATGATGGATCGGAAATGGTTTTCTCGATGGACGACGGCCTTGGTGCTCGGGGTGCTGCTCTTGCAGGCGAGCCCCGTGTGGGCACAGGCGGGAACGGTCTTGGGCCGCCAGACACTCGGGCGTGCCTACTGGCACGTATTCGCCGCGTACGCCATCGTCTGGCTTCTCGTTCTCGGTTGGCTGATCTCGATCGTCCGGCGGCTTCGGCGGGTCGAGGAGCGCCTCGGCACGGAGTAGGCAGATCCTTCTCCGCTCTGGCGCGCGTCTTCGCGGGGGCTGCCTCCCGGTCGCCATGACGCTAGCCACGAGCCTAGCGGCCCAGACGACCAAGGTACCGAGCACGCTTCGCCATGGCTCCGGGCTGATCGACGTTCCGGTGGCCGGGGTCCTGGCTAATCGAGCGTTGAGTCTCACCTACTCCGGTTTCTGGACGAGCAACGATAGCGACGTGACGACCGATGCCTCGGGCAACATTACGGGAACCGAGGCCTTCTCCGGGGGCTGGAACGGCGACTTCGCGGCGGCTCTGGGGCTCTTCGATCTGTTGGAATTCGGTGCCAACATCCAGTCTCTGAGCGGTGCTGCGGAAGGAGGGGCCCTCTGGGGATCCTTCGGCCGGTTGTCTATTCTGAGCCCTCAGACGCAGCCCATCGGATTGGCGATCGGAGGGCGCTATGCGAGCAGCCCGGATTTCGGGGATGGCGTCGCGTACGCGCCGAACCGTCTCGGAAGGGCCGACCGTCGAATCCGTGACCAACTGGGGTCGCGGGAGATGGACACCGACTTCTCCTTTTACGCAGTGGCGGGAGTGGACCTTCCCGGTCTTCCCTCCTCCTTTCTGCCCGATCACGACTTCTCCTTCACTGTGGGATGGGGAACGGGAGCGTTCAACGAGGGCGACCGCTTCGATTGGTATGCCTCGGGCGACACCGGCGGATTCTTCGCGGGGGTGGCGTGGAATCTGGAGCTGGCAGAGAGCCGGATGCTCACCTTCATGAGCGAGTACAACGGGTTCGACTGGAACGTGGGGACCCAACTGGATCTGAGTGGCTTGAGGTTGGGGGCCCATGTACTCGGTGCGAATCATTCGTCGAACACCACGGTATATCGGAGCTCGAAGTTCGGCCTCATCGCCTCCGTGGCTCTCTGTGGGAGGGGGCTCTGCCGGGCTTCACTTCGTGACCGGCCCGACCCCGACGTGGTGGTGCTACCGGCGTCCCCACCCGACACAGTTGTGATCACCCGCAACGGGAATCCCCGGCCGACGGCCGGAACGGCCGTCATGCTCTGTCTGGCGACAGTGGACGGGATCGCGGTGTTTGTCACCGCCGCCGGAGACACGCTGGTCGGACCGTCCCGAACTGCGCTGAGCGAGCTACGGCCGGCCGTCGACCTCGCCGGAGTGTATGCGGCGAACCTGATGTGGTTCGAATCAGGTGAGCAGATCGCCGTCGAGCAGCGGTTCTATAGCAGATTCGGCGCCTCGGTTAGGCTGGATTGTGGCAACATCCGTCGAGTCGGTGAACACCAGGGAGTGCCACTCTTTGTAAGCGGTACGGATGATACGCCACCCCGAACACTTTACGTGCCGGTCCGTCCGGGTCTATGGCAGCCGTACTCGCTGGGGCCTGGATGACCTTTGTTTCCTGCGTGTGTCCGGCCTTTATCCGGCGTGAATCAGGGTTGAAGCGATCGTCTCGCAGGGACATTTCCTGGCCCGGCGGGGCCATGTATTTTGCGTCGCTTGACCATCGACTGCTTAAAGGACTTTCGCTTTATCTTCGGGTATAGTAAAATAGGTGCCGACCCACGAATTTTGCGAGGACGCAATGGCGCCGATTGAACTGAACAATGACAGGAGCGGCAAGGAAGGGAAGGCCCTCACGACGGCCATCACGCAGATCGAGCGTGCCCACGGGAAGGGGGCCATCATGTGGATGGGCGACGAGGGCATGAGGGTGGAGATCGATGCGATCAGCACCGGGGCTATCAATCTCGACTCGGCCACCGGCATCGGCGGCATCCCCAGAGGGAGGATCACCGAGATCTACGGACCGGAGTCGAGTGGCAAGACCACCCTCTGCCTTCACGTCATCGCCAATGCACAGCGGGCGGGCGGGATCTCCGCCTTCATCGACGCGGAGCACGCTTTGGACGTGGGGTACTCGCGCAGGCTCGGGGTGGACGTAGACAACCTGCTCGTGTCTCAGCCGGATACGGGTGAGCAGGCACTCGAGATCGCTGAGGTACTGATCCGGAGCAACGCGGTCGATGTGGTCGTGATCGATTCCGTGGCTGCCCTGGTGCCGAGGGCGGAGATCGAAGGCGAGATGGGTGACTCGCACGTCGGTCTCCAGGCCCGGTTGATGAGCCAGGCGCTACGCAAGCTCACGGGTGCCGTCGCCCGCTCCCAGACCTCGGTGGTCTTCACCAACCAGATTCGTGAGAAAATCGGGGTCATGTACGGCAGCCCCGAGACGACGTCGGGGGGCCGTGCACTGAAGTTTTATTCCTCTTTGCGCATGGATATTCGTCGCATTGGCGCCATCAAGGACGGAACGGACATAATCGGGAATCGTACACGCGTGAAGGTCGTAAAGAACAAGTGTGCTCCTCCGTTCAAGGAGGCCGAATTCGACATCCTCTACAACGTCGGAATCAGCCATGAGAGCCTGCTCATCGATATCGGCGTGGAGGGGGGGATCGTCGAGAAAGCCGGGTCCTGGTACTCGTACGGTGATCTGCGCCTCGGGCAGGGCAAAGAGAATGCGAGGGACTTCCTCAAGGAAAATCCGGATGTGCTGGAGGAGGTGGACGCTCGCGTTCGCACTTCGATCGGCCTGGGCGGTGATCCGGAGGTCGAAGAAGCTTTGGACGAGCCCATGAAGGAAGCGGCGGTTAGCGGCGGCGGTTGAGCCAAGACGAGATTCTCCTTTCAAGAATAATGAGAAAGCCCGGCCGGGTAGGCCGGGCTTTCTTGCATAAAGCGTGTGGTGTGGTGTTCCAGAAGTGTCTCAACCATTCGAGCACCGATGCATCCGGCCCCGCGGCGTTGCTCCTCCTCGAAATAGCGGTGCTATTCCTCGTCGTCGCGCCTTGCCGGATCCGGCGCCTCGGCACTCTCTGTGGCTCGCGAACTTCTGGAGTGCCACACCGCCATCGGAACCCGCCCTCGGCCTTGGTTCCGTGTTGGGTCGGGCCTGTCGAGCCGTTATAATGGGCGCCAATGGACGCCCAAGGGCAGGCATCATGACCACAGCTGAAATCCGAACGAGTTTCCTCGAATTTTTCCGCGCGCGAGGCCACTCCGTCGAGGCGAGCTCGTCCCTCGTGCCGAGGAACGATCCGACCCTGCTTTTCACGAACGCGGGCATGGTCCAGTTCAAGGGTGTTTTTCTGGGTGTGGAGAAGCTTCCGTTTAAGAGGGCGGCCACGTCTCAGAAGTGCGTCCGGGCCGGTGGGAAGCACAACGATCTCGAAGAGGTAGGAAGAACCGCCCGGCATCACACGTTCTTCGAGATGCTGGGAAATTTCTCGTTCGGGGATTACTTCAAGCGCGACGCGATCGCCTTCGCGTGGGAGTTCTTGACGGGCGAGCTGGGGTTGGATCCCGATCGGCTCTTTATTTCGATCCATCATTCCGATGACGAGGCCTTCGATCTGTGGCAGGAGGTGGTGGATGTCCCGCCGGAACGGATCTTCCGGCTCGACGACAAGGACAACTTCTGGCAGATGGCCGATACCGGACCGTGTGGCCCGTGCTCTGAGCTACACTACGATCTCCGGCCGGCCAAGGACCGCAAGAAGCCCCCTACCCTGGAGGAATTCGTCGATCTCGGCGAGAACGGGATCTTCATCGAACTGTGGAATCTGGTTTTCATGCAGTTCAACCGTGACGAAGAGGGCACGCTACACCCCCTTCCCGCGCCCTCCATCGATACGGGGGCCGGGCTTGAACGTCTTGCCGCGGTGGTCCAGGGTGTGGACTCTAACTACGACACGGACGCTTTCAGCCCTCTTATCGAGGCCGCATCCGAAGTCTTGGGGCGCCCTTACGGGCCTGAGACGGATGAAGGCGTCAGCTACCGGGTCATGGCGGATCATGCCCGCGCCGTCG
>CAUZVZ010000174.1:0-4976 GCA_963583605.1 Gemmatimonadales bacterium UBA6960 | reverse complement strand
CGCGCGCGCGCGGATAACGAGAAAGCCCCGCTCAAGGCCGTAACCTTGAGCGGGGCTTCCGTTTCGCACGCAACGAACGGGCCGCCATTCTGAAGTCTCACAGGCTCCGCGTAACCCACCAGCCGCCGCAGCCGCGCCCGAGAAAGTACTCGCGCATACCAGCCATGCCTTCCTTGGCCCCCGGCCAGTCATCCACGACCTCCTGCACGTACTGGAAGAGGCCCGGCTGACCCGCGCATTCGCGGAGCTCGTCGATCATATGCTCGACTTTGCAGTACGCCACGAGCATCTCGCCGCTCACCGCCCGGAACATCTCCGGGTCGATCGCTCCGTGCACCACGAATGACGACGCCATCTCCCAGTAGCCCGAGACCATCCGGAAGTACGTGTATTCGTCGGTTTTCGTGATCGCAGCCCACCAACAGCGGCCTTGCCGGCCGCCCGCCCCGTCGCCGCCAGCATCTCGGGTGGAGTTCCTCCGAGGCCGATGCCCAGGGTTGTGCCTTCTCCTCGCTCCGCGGCCGAGCGGCGTTCGGCTCGTGCCTCTCTCGCCAGATCGCCACGGGCGTGCTTTTCAGAGCGAACCCCTTCCCTGAGCGCCTCATCATCCCACCCTAGTCGCTCAATGCCCCGGCGGTAAACTTCGCCCCTTCCTCCTAACCGTGGAGCCTGCTTCCAGCGGCCGGTGTCCCCCGCTCGCGAGAACTTCAAGGCTGAACGTGTGCTGTTGTTTTTGTTTTCCGTAGCTATCAGCTACGTGCCGTGACGGTACGCTCTCCCAGGCGCTTCGGGTTGCGTCCACCCATTGGTCGGTTGCGCCTGGGGCTACTCCTTCCTGAAGAGCTGGCCCAGCAAGCCTGGGCTCTTCGACCCTTTCGGCTTGCGCCGCCCTTAGCTTTACTGCGCCGGATTCGGGCGCTCCTCAGCTGATGTCCACGATGAACTCGTGGTAGTCCCCTTTTCCCGACACCCCACCGGGGGGGGGGGGCGATGATATCGTCCACGTTCACTTCAAAGGAGTCGAATCTCCTACCTTCAGCAGCGAAGTCTCTAGCGAGCCGGGAGCCTGTTCTGCAAACCTCGGGCCAGTATAGCCGGGTGGCGGCGTCCCCATAGTGCCCGTGATGCCGGTATCCGGTGGCATCGGGCTAAAGGTTGGAGCAGGCGGCTGCCAGGCGTCCTCGGTGAGGGACCGGATCACCTCAAGATTCGCCGCGGTGAACACCTCGCCCTCCCTGGGCTTCACGATGAACAACACGTTGTCGTTCTTCGTGTAAATGTTCTCGACGGCCTCGAAGGCGTTCAGATCGGGGTTGTCTTCACTGAAGAAGACGCGGTAGTCGTTCCCCAGCCCAAGCTTCAGCAAGCCGGCTTCCGAGGCCATCGTGACCAGCAGGGCACTCAACACGACCCACCACCTGTTACGGATTACCCAGCGCGAGTAACGCTCGGTGCGTCCGGGAGCGGGATCTATCATCGTCTCACTCATTCTGTTCGCCTCCTCATTAGAAACCGACCGGTCGGTATGTTAAGAGCTAATAAAAACGCCCACAACCAACTCGTAGGCGCGTCCTAGGGTCTTAGCCCTTCCAAAAGGTCCAAGAAGATCGAGAGTCCTGCCATGACTGCAGCCAGATCGTGCGAGGTCTTCACCGAACCGATGAGACCCTGAAAGGTGGCGAACACCAGGCTCGCCACGGCTGCTGTATTCACGTCCTTGCGGACGTTTCCGGCCTCCTGGCCGCGTTCGAACGCGGCCCGAATGCCAGCCCTCCACTCCTCCGCAATGCGGTCGAGATGCTTTCTGAAGCCTTCATCGACACCCGCGAGCTCCTGCGTAAGGTTGTTCAACGGGCACCCGTGGTGCAGCTGTTCGGGCGTGGCCTCCGCCATAATGGTCCGCGTCGACTCGGCCAGCGTGTGGATCGGATCGTCGGACTCACTCAAGAACCTCAACCACGGGTCCACACAGATCGGCCGCACCGCCTCGTCCATGACCGCGTGCAGCAAGTCGGCCTTGCTCTTGAAGTGGTGATACAGAGCACCCTTGGTGACACCTGAGCTGGCCAGGATTCTGTCGAGGCTCGCTCCGGCGTAGCCGTGGGCGTGGATCTCGCGGAAGGCGTTCTCCACGAGGAGCGCACGCGTGCCCTCAGGGTCACGCGTGCGCCCCGTTGCGGGCGGTGCGATGGTCTCTTGAGTTAACATACCGACCAGTCTGTATGAATTGCGGAGCGCTGTCAACTCCCTAGGTCGGCGGGGGTGTCGTACGCCCGAGCCGGGCGTTATTGTGGCCCCGATCGACGGGATCTTAGCCGACCCCGTCCTCGCCATTCTCGCGATGTGGAGGAGAGGCGATATGCCCAGTGACGACACTCAAACCGGCCGTAGCGGACCGACCGACTTCACCCGGCGCACCTTCATCAAGGGTGTAATCGCCGGAGGCGTGGCGGTCTCCTCCACGGCCTACCTCTTCCGCAACAGCCCGCTCTTGACGGGTGGGGCCGCTCGCATGAGCGGCGTTGAGCGGCTCTTGACGCTCAACGTCAACGGCCAGACCCGGCGGGTCGATGTGGCCCCGCACGAGACCCTGTCCACGACTCTCCGCTACAAGCTGGGGCTCACCGGCACCAAGCTGGGTTGCGACCGTGCGGAGTGTGGTGCCTGCACGGTGCTCGTGGATGACGTGCCGCGTTATTCATGCTCGGTGCTGACCCACACCGTCAGGTCGCGCGAGATCCGGACGATCGAGGGTCTGGCGGCACCCGACGGTACGCTCCATCCGGTTCAGCAGGGCGTGGTCGAGGAGCAGGGCTTCCAGTGCGCCTACTGCATGACCGGGTTCGTCATGTCGGCGGTGGGATTCCTCCGGAAGAACCCGAGCCCGACCCGCGAAGAGCTGGCTCATGGTGTTTCCGGCAACCTGTGCCGGTGCCAGGACTACGACAAAATCCTCACGGCCCTGCAAAGGGGCGCGGAGCTTTCGAGGGAGGTGGCCCGTGGCTGAGAAGCTGGTTGGTCAGAACTACCTCACGCCCGACCTGGTCGCCAAGGTCACGGGCAAAGCCAAGTACGCGGAGGACTTCCGGGTCGACGGAATGCTCTACGCGAAGCTCTTGCTGAGCCCCCTACCCCACGCCCGGGTCAGGAGCATCGACACCAGTGCCGCCGAGGCCATGCCGGGCGTGCGCGCCATCCTCAGGGCGTCTGAGCTTCCGGCGCCGGCCGACGTCGTGACCGATCTCGGCGAAAGAATCCCTGCCAATCCCAAGGGCGAGCGTGCGCTCAGCGACGAGCCGGTCTACGCCGGGGAACCGGTACTGGCGGTGGCGGCGGTGGACGAAGAGACGGCGGTCGCGGCCATCGAAGCCATCGAGATCGACTTCGAGCCGCTGCCGTTCGTGGTCGACCCCCTCGTGACTCTCCGTCCGGACGGGCCCAACGCGCGTTCCGAAGGCAACTGTTGGGGCCGTCCGGCGGGACAGCCCACAGGCCCCCTCGAGGTCCAGGAGATGAAGTGGGCGAGCGCCGATTTCGCCGAGTACGAAGAGGGCCGATTGCCTACCGGCACGGCTCGGGACGAATGGTCGTTCGGCGACGTCGAGGCGAGATTCGCCGAGGCAGCGCTCGTGCTCGACGAGACGTTCTCCGTCGCCAACAACCACCACCACGTGCTCGAGCCACGCTCGACGCTCGCGTACTGGCGCAACGGCAAACTGTACGTGCACACGGGCACGCAGAGCGCCGTGCAGACGGTGGCGGCCCTCGCCCGTTGGATGCAACTCGACATCGACGATGTCGTGCTCATTACGGAGTACACGGGCGGCGGCTTCGGCAGCCGGGCCACCGGCGCCGTCATCAGCACGGTCCCGGCCATCCTCGCTCGAAAAGCGGGCCAGCCGGTCATGCTCCGGATCTCCCGCGAGGAGGAGCACTTCATTGGTGGTATTCGCCCTGCCGTCCACGGCCGCGTGAAGGCCGGATTTGCCAGCGACGGGCGCCTCCTGGCTCTCGACATGTTCACGGTGGGAGAGAATAGCGCGTACGAGCCGGGGGGCGACGCCTTGTTCTCCGGCAGCATCGTGTCGTTGCTCTATCAGCCGCAGGCCATGCGGATGCGGGCGACCACGGTGCTCACGAACACGCCGCCGCGCCGGGCGCAGAGCCAGCCTGGGGGACTCCAAGGCATCGTGATGGTGGAGCCAGTCATCGCCAAGGCCGCGCGTCAGCTCGGTCTCGACCAGGTGGACATCCGCCGCCTGAACGCGCCCGTCGGCAAGGCCCCGTTCGGCCCTCAGGTTGGCGACGCCCCAAGACCGTACTGCACAAGCGCGTTCTTAAGGGAGGCGCTCGACCGGGGCTCCGAACTCTTCGACTGGGAGACGCGTAAGGCGCGCTCCGGTCAGCGCCGAGGCTCCACGGTGCGTGGGGCCGGCGTGGGGGTCAGCACGTTCGTCGCCGGCTCGACCGGATTCGACGGGCTCTTCGTGATCAAGCCCGACGGCCGAATGTACGTCAAATCGGGCATCGGCAATCTGGGCACGGAATCGTACTCCGACGTCCATCGCGTGGCGGCTGAGTTGATGGGCATGGCGTGGGACGACGTGGAGATCTCCTGGGGAGACACGTCCCAGAACCTCCCGTGGACGTGCGTATCCGGCGGGAGCCAGACGACGCACGCGATGACGCGGGCCGCCCACGCCGCGGCTTCGGACGCCATCGTCAAGGCGAAGGAGATCGCCGCCGGGTCGCTCGGCGGGAACCCCGAGTCCTACAGTGTGGCGGACGGGCGCGTCTCGAACGGCGGCCGTAGCATGACGCTCGCGGAGGTCGCCCAGCGCGCCATCGAACTCGGCGGCAAGTACGACGGGCACGAGCTGCCCGAGGACATCAACCGGTACACGACCACGTCGGCGACGGCGCTGGCCGGGCAGGGCCTCATGGGCGTCGCGCGCGACAGCTACGGACGCGACGGC
>CAUZVZ010000173.1:0-5170 GCA_963583605.1 Gemmatimonadales bacterium UBA6960 | reverse complement strand
TCAGGTCATGCGGGCGTTCCTTGCTGGGGATCTGGACGTGCTGGTCGCCACGACGGTGATCGAAGTCGGCATCGATGTGCCTAACGCGTCGGTCATAGTGGTGGAGCACGCTGAGCGTTTCGGATTGTCCCAACTTCACCAGTTGAGGGGACGGGTGGGGCGTGGGGCCGCAAAAAGCTACTGCGTGCTCATCGCCGAACCGGGCGAGGCCGCGGCCGAGCGACTCAAGATTTTCAGAGACACGTCCGACGGCTTTGCGGTGGCCAACGCCGACTTGCGCATTCGCGGGCAGGGAGACCTCTTCGGTGCCCAACAGCACGGACGGGATCCTGTTCTCCGGTTCGCCGACCTTTCGCGGGATGAGAGTCTGCTTGTGGAGGCCCAGAGTCGGGCCCGGAGTCTCGTCGAGATCGACCCGGAGTTGAGCGGGAAGGGCGTCACTCAGATCAGGGAGTTGATGGACCATCGGTACGCAGAGCGGCTGAAGCTTTTCTCCGTCGGGTAACGCGACTACTCTCCGGCCGGAGAGAACCGACATCGAACTCCAGAAATCGAGCGATATGAGTCAGGAAGGCGTCACGGAAGTCCGGTCGCTCAGCGACCACGTGGGAGAGTCGGTCACCATCCTCGGATGGGTCGAGAGCATCCGCATTCACGGGAAAGTCGGTTTCGTCGTGGTGCGAGACGGAACGGGGCTCGTTCAGGGCGTTCTTCTCAAAGCGGAGCTTCCTGAGGATACATGGGTGCTCCTAGAGGTGCTTACGCAGGAATGTTCTGTGGCAGTCAGCGGCGAGGTACGCGAGGAGCCGCGCGCACCCGGCGGACATGAGATCGGCGTGACCGGCATGGAGTTGCTCGGGGCTTCAGAAGAGTACCCCATCCAGCCCAAGGAGCACGGCGTCGAGTTTCTCCTGGACAACCGCCATCTCTGGCTTCGGTCCAGCCTCCAGCGAGCGGGTCTGCGGGTTCGTCACGAGGTCGAACAGGCCATACACGACTTCTTTTACGATCGGGACTTCGTCCGCATCGACACGCCCATCCTCACGGGCGCAATCGGCGAGTCCGCAGGCACGCTGTTCGAGGCCGACTACTTCGGCGAGCCCGCCTTCTTGGCTCAGACCGGTCAGTTGTACGTCGAGGCGGCGTGCCCCGCTTTTCGGAAGGTGTATTGCTTCGGCCCCACTTTTCGCGCTGAAAAATCCAAGACCCGCCGACACCTGACGGAATTCTGGATGCTCGAACCGGAGGTCGCTTTCGCCGACTCGGATGACAACATGTGCCTCCAGGAGGACTTGGTCTGCTACCTAGCGGAGAGGGCGCTCGACCGGTGTGGTCGTGAGTTTGCCGTCCTGGAGCGAGATACCTCTGAGTTGGAGACTCTTGTCCGGCCCTTCGCACGCATCTCGTACACGGATGCCGTGGCACTTCTACAGGAGAAGGGAAGCGAGATCGAGTGGGGTCGCGATCTCGGCGCGCCCGACGAAATGCTGCTGACTGAGCAGTTCGATCGGCCCGTTTTCGTCCACGACTATCCGAAGGCCGTGAAGGCCTTTTACATGAAGGAAAATCCGGACGACACGAGAACGGTCCGATGTGACGATCTACTCGTGCGCGGATACGGTGAGATCATCGGAGGGAGTCAGCGTGAGGACGATCTCGACAAGCTGTTGGCCCGAATTCGGGAGGAAAAACTTCCCGAGGAGACGTACTCCTGGTATCTGGACCTGAGGCGATATGGAACCTTCCCGCACTCAGGGTTCGGACTCGGGCTGGAACGGACCGTGGCGTGGATCACGGGACGACCTCACGTTCGGGAGATGATTCCTTTCCCGCGGCTCAGAAACCGTTTGGTGCCCTGACGATGACTCTTCAATTTGAATCAAAAGTTACGCTGGTTACCGGTGGAAATTCCGGTATTGGCCAGGAGATCGCCCTCGCGTTCGCGCGGGAGGGTGCCAAAGTCGTAGTGGCCGCTCGTCGTGCTTCCGAAGGCAATGAAACCGTGGCCATCATCGAGGAGCTCGGCGGCCAAGCCCATTTCGTTCAGACGGATGTGTCCAAAGCGGCAGAAGTGAAGGCCATGGTCGCTGCCTGCATCAGCGAGTACGGTGGCTTGGACTACGCAGTGAACAATGCTGGCATCGAGGGAACGCCCCTCATCCAAACTGCAGATTATGAAGAAGACGCTTGGGACCGGGTGATCGACATCAACCTGAAAGGCGTGTGGTTGTGTATGAAGTACGAAATCCCCGAAATGCTCGAGCGTGGGCAAGGGGCCATCGTGAACATGTCATCGGTAGCCGGACTGATAGGAGGGCGAGTAGGAGTAGCCTACTATGCCAGTAAGCATGGAGTTGTGGGAGCAACCAAGGCCGCGGCGCTCGAGTACGCGGCGCGAGGCATAAGAATCAACGCGGTGTGTCCGGCCGTGATCGAGACTCCGATGGTGGCCCGGGCATTTTCCGCCAATGAAGAAGTCACCGAACGATATAAGGCCATGCATCCGGTGGGACGGTTCGGACAACCAGAAGAGGTTGCATCCGCAACGCTGTGGTTGTGTTCGGAAGGTGCATCGTTTGTTACCGGCCATTCGCTCCCGGTCGATGGCGGTAGATTGATCTGAAGAGGCTCCGCGAGATCCCAGGTCCTGATATTGACCATCTCGCTGCCCACCAGCTTCCCGCGTCGATGCGTCGAACGGCGAGCCTCGCAAGGGCTTTCTCACGGGTCGCTTTGTAAACGGGGCTGACCCGATTCAGCCTTCCTCGATCTTCACTTCGTCCCAGATGGCGTCGAGCACGTCGAGTGTGGCGTCTGGGATCGAAACGTCCAATTCGGCCGCCATGGCCTCGAGGCGTTCGAATCGGCGCGAGAACTTGCGATTGGCGTGCTCGAGCGCGGTCGCGGAATGGCTTCCCGCCAGCCTCACGAGATTCACGACTGCGAAGAGGAGATCCCCGAGTTCCTCTTCCAGGTGGGGGGAGCCGTCGTGAGCGAGAGTCTCCCGGACCTCACCGACCTCCTCGTGGACCTTGTCGAGAGCTCCTAACGCGTCGGCCCAGTCGAACCCCACCCCACTGACCCTGTCCTGGATGCGGTGGGCCTTGTGCAAGGGATCCAGGCCTGCGGGTATGCCGGCGAGGACAGAGGGACCCTCCTTCCCCAATTTTTCCTGCCGCTCTCTAGCCTTCAGGACCTCCCAGTCCTCTCTCTCTCCGCGACCGAAGAGGTGTGGGTGTCGGTCCCACATTTTCTTCTCCAGCCGCTCCATGACCGAGGCGGCCGTAAAAGCCTCGCGCTCTTCGCCGAGCACGACCTGAAAGGAGAGGTTGAGAAGCAGATCGCCCAGCTCACCCTCCAGGTCGTCGTCATGGCTCTCTCGAATGGCGTCCACGACCTCGTGGGCCTCTTCGAGAAGATGTGGGACCAAGCTCTGAGGGGTCTGTTCGCGGTCCCAGGGGCATTCGATTCTGAGAAAGCGCACGAGTTCCACGGCGCGATCCATCTGACCCGCGCCCAGGTCCGGCCTGTCTGGATTGCTGTCATCGGAGTCCATTCGTGCCTTCCTAGATCTTTTGACGTGGAGAAATGGAACTTGATCAGGGCATACCTTTTCGCTTTTTTCAACGGATATGTCAACGGACCCTCAAGCAAGGGCCTGGGTGGAAGTGCGGCCCGGAGCGCTTCGCCGGAATCTCCAACGGATCCGTGAATCCATCGGAGATGCGGCCACGATCATCCCCATGGTCAAGGCGGATGGCTATGGATTGGGGATGGAGGACGTCGTACGAGCGTTGGAACCTGAGCACCCATGGGGGTTCGGCGTCGCAACGGTAGAGGAGGGCATGAGGTTGCGCCGTGCAGGCGTCGCGGCCCCGGTGATCGTTTTCAGCCCTGTGTCGCCCGGCTCATACGACTCAGCCGTGGCGCATGACCTCACCCTTACCGTATCGGATCTGGACTCCGTAGAGGCTGTGGCGGCCGCCGCAGCGCAGACGGGGCACGTCGGTCGATTTCATGTAGAGGTCGATACGGGTATGGGCCGGTCCGGGTTCGACTGGCGCCGCGTTGAGGAGTGGGGTACCGCCTTGGCGGAAAGAGCTTTCAGTAAGGCGAACTGGGAGGGATGCTACACCCACTTTCATTCGGCGGACTTAGCGGACGACGGGGCGACCCGGGCTCAGTGGGAGAGATTCATGGGGGCGCTCAAGCAACTGAAGCCCGAAGCGGGAAGGTTTGTCCACGCCTGTAACGCGGCGGCGGTGATGCGATATCCGATGTTCGCCTCAGACGCGGTCCGGCCCGGCATTTTTCTTTACGGGGGTTCGGTAGGCGCAGGTGTCGCCGAATCCGAAGAGGTGGTTCGGGTCCGAGCGCGCGTCACGCTCATTCGAGAGGTGCCTGAGGCGACCACGCTGGGATACGGAGCCACTTATTGCTCCTCCGGAGCCGAACGGTGGGCCACGCTCGGTATCGGCTATGGAGATGGTTTTCCAAGGGTCCTTGGGAATCGTGGAAGTGTGCTACTGTCCGGCCAGCGGGTTCCGATCATCGGACGGATCTCGATGGACATGACGGTGGTAGACATTACCGGCGTCGACGGAGTGGAATCGGGAGATACGGCGACTTTGATCGGCTCAGACGGGGACCTCGCCCTCCCGTTGGACGAGGTCGCGGACTTGGCAGAAACGATCAGCTACGAGATCCTTACAGGCTTCACGGCGCGGATGCCGAGGGTCTGGATGTCTGAATAATCTGAGGAAGTCGATTTGAAGCGATATTTGTTGGCGACAATCATGATGTGCGCAGGGGCGGTGTCGAGTTGCTCAGAAAAAAACACGATCGCTCCTGACCTCGGATTCCTCCAGATCGATCCACGCACCGTAGAGGTCTTCATCCCCTATGATGACTTCGTCGACGACGTGGAGGTCTTCGGGGGCTACCGATCCGCCGCGGATCTCCGTTACGGGGTGGTCGCGCGGGATTTTGGTGGACTCGATGCGCGGACGCTCGTACATCTCACCGACTTTCCCAGCGAAGACGAACTCAAGGTCGTGGGAGGACGTGTTGTGCTCGTCTTCGACACGGTGAGGGGCACCATAGCTACTCCGGTGAGTCTGGAGGTGTTCGACGTGAAGGAGGATTGGGACGCAGCCAGCGTGACGTGGGG
>CAUZVZ010000172.1:0-5202 GCA_963583605.1 Gemmatimonadales bacterium UBA6960 | reverse complement strand
ATCCCAAATTGAGGGACGAAGGATTTCGGGAGTCCCTGATGACCGCGGCGCTGTCGAATCCATCGAACAGCGATATGTACTCCCGGGAGTTTGCGGCCTTCGTCAAATCGTTTCGGGATTTGGCGGCCCCGGCCGCCCAAGCCTTGAGCACGCTCCGGGAGGTCGTGGAGAGCCTCTGAGGCTGACGTTACCGCCTCTCTGAGACCGACCTTACCGCGAGAGCAGGTACGTCAGCTTCAAGATCAGTTGGCGGTCTTGGATCTCGACGAACCCGGTCGCGTCGCGCCGTACCTCGTCATAGACGATGTAGAGGTCGCTTCCGGGCATGTACGTGTAGCGGAATCGCGCCGCCGTGCTCCACTGCTCCGACAACGAGTTGTACTGGGTCAGGGTCCGCAGCGACATCGTGGGCGACAGCGCGTAGTCGATACGGAACGATGTGACGGACGTAACGAAATCTCCTCCAGGGAGGTTCACCTCGTTGCGTGAGTACCGGCCCTCTGCCGAAAACTTCTCAGTCAGCCGGGTACCCAGAGTGAGATTGGTGTCCGTCCGTGTCCCGTCGAAGAATCCCTGAGGGCCGTACGATACGTTTGCGTAGATGCGGCGCGCCGGATTGCTGTTGAAGGAGAAGCGCCAGTCTCCGAATTTGTAGCGGCCGGCGTCGACCACGACGTTGCCGCCGTCTTCGGTGGGGCGTCTTACCACAGTAAACGGCTGCTCGAGCCTCTCGACCCAATCGTTGTACCAGAGGACCACTCGGGCACCGTTCTGGAAGCGTATGCCGAGCATGTTGTGTATCTGCCGGGTGAGCAGACGCCCACTCTGATCTTCGGTGAAGACGGCGTTGATCATCGGCTCCAGCAGGCGGATGCCGAAGCGATCCGGTCGTGGGTTGCGTTCGAAGTGGATCTTCTTCACCCGAACACCCCTACGCGGAACGAACCCCACTTCAGGGTTGAAATTATCCTGGAGATCAGCGATTTCTCCGTAGACCCTCCAGCGATCGTCCCTCCACGTGGCGTTCAGGAAGCCACCGCGATCCTCGTCCGTGACCCCCGGACTGGATGTCTGAGCGAGGAAGCCGCTCACCGTGAACGCCGGGTGGAGCGACAATGTCATGTCGGCGCCATACGTCCGGTTGAAGGAATCCAGACTGTCGGGCGCCTGATCGAACAGGTTGGTTTCCTTGTTGATCACGATCGCGCCGATCCGCGACCGTGCCAGGATGTCACGACTGTAGCGGGCGACGAGGAAGTTCTCCCCGGGCTTTCCCAGAGCCTCGGCCGTCTGGACGTCCAGGATCGCCACGTTGTTGCGACCGACTTTTCCGGTCAGCCGTGCCCCCCCGAGGATCGGTACGTGATCGCCCGTATCCGACAGCCCGATGCGGCGAGAGAAGAACACGTCGGCGAGTGGTCGTATCGAGGCCGTCGCACCCACGTTGAACTGGCCGGCGTTCTCAAGGAAGAATTCCCTCTTTTCAGGGAAGAACAAAGGGAATCGCGTCAGGTTAACCCGCTCGTCGTCGACCTCCGCCTGAGCGAAATCGGTGTTCACCGTGAGGTCGAGGTTCAACCCCGCGGTAATCCCGTACTTGATGTCCAATCCGACATCGCGTTCCGTGTGGTTGCCCTCGTCCAGTGCCCGTTTGCCGCCTCCGACCACGAATGGCTTGACGCGAAGATCCATCCCACGGTTCAGCGCCTCGAGGTCGGTGAGCGATCCGGCCAGGCTGATACGAGTCAGGCCGTACGCCCTCGGAATGGGAGCCCAGAACACCTTCTCGTTCTTGCGCCGGATGTTGCGCATGAAGTTGATGCCCCAGGTCTGTATCGGTGAATCTGGGAAGCGCACCGTCACCATGGGAATCGAGATCTCGGCGGTCCAACCGTCCGGCATCGTCCCGACAGCCACATCCCAGACTCCATCCCAGTCGCGATTGACGGTGGACGACGTCCCACCGCCGGTGCTCCGCCCACTGTCCCCTTCGTCCGAGATCTGCTGTTCGAGCATGGCCCCATATGGGCTCGTCGCGAACATGTATCCGGACCTGGAGTCATTGAACGTATCGAGGAGGATCTGAAAACTGTCCTCGTCCAGGATCCGGTTGGAGTCGCGCCTCATCTCGGAGGAAACAATGCCGTTCGGACGCGAGTCGTAGGCGCGTACACCGATGTACAGGTTCTCGGCGTCGTACAGAATCAAGACTTCGGTTCGCTCAGTGGCGGGCGCTCCTTCTTCGGGCTCCTGCTGAACGAACTCGTCGATTACCGCGGCCTGTTGCCAGACTGCCTCGTCCAGCAGGCCATCGAGCACAGGACCTTCTTCCACCCGGACGGCGGGCACCTGGTAAAGCTGCCGGCTCTCCTGGAGCGCCGACGCCGGCTGAACCCACAGCACCGCGAGTACGGCGACGGTCATGTGGAGCAGGGCCCGACGTACGACTTCGTCCATCCGGCGTTCAGGAAGTGATCTGGACACGCTCACTCGGTCGACTCTCCCCCGGCCGGAAGGCTCGCGCCGAACCGACCTATGTCATCAGGATCCTTAACTCTATATTGGCTATGGCTACAGCGTCGGTATAGAAGACGCGTGGGCGGACCGTGCTGTTGAAGGAGTCGCAACCGGACGCCTGTCACGGACGAAAACTCGCACGCTCGAATGGCCTGCACAACACAGGGCCGCACAACGCCGTCGGACGTTCATTCCAACTGCGAGCGCGCGAGGGTAAGGTGCCTTCGATCGGCCCCTACATTTTGGTAGGAAATCATGAGGGTCCTACGCTCTCGTATGGTGCAACGCTCCAATTTGTCAGAGCCAGACGTTAGACACGTCTTTGTCCGCCAATACGTTTGCGCTTGTGAGCCTCGGCTTGTAATTTGTGGCACGAGACTGGCAATGTATCGGCTCGATGGTTCTGGAGCCGCCCGAATGGTGATCCTCGCCGTTCGTGTTTACTCCATCACGTTTCCAGGGAGAGCAAACGAATGAAATTGAGCATAGGTGTGATGGCGTTGGCTGCGGTCCTGGTCTCGCCTCTGGTTGGCGCAGCCCAGGATGCTGAATGGACGGCCAACGCCGGTTGGGTCAGCCAGTATTACTACCGCGGGATCCAGCAGAAGTCTTCTTCCGCGAGTGCCGGGTTGGACGCGACGGGCGAATCCTTCTCAGTTGGAACGTGGGCCGCGGACGTAGGAGACGGTTCGGAGATCGACTTGTATGGGAGTACGGGCTTCGACCTTAACGAAAACGTCAGCATCAGCGTGGGTGGGACTGGGTACTTCTATACCGGGGAATTCGACAGCACCTACCTAGAGATCAACCTGGGGTTGGCAATGGGCCCGATCTCCATAGAGTACTCGATCGGTGACTACAAAACCGACCCCTCGCAGGGGTACGACTTCCTAGGGATCACGGTCGAGAACGAAGGGTTCTACGCGACGATTGGCTCTTCGCAGTACGGCGACAATGATCGTCTGACCTATGCCGAATCCGGGTATGGATTTTCAGCTGCGGATCTCGACTTCACGATCTCAGGCATCTTCAACAACGCAGGGGCCTCAGGACAGGTGGACAGCTACGGATTGGCCACGAGCGAGTTCACTCTCGTCTTCGGTTTGAGCAAGACCTTCGCGCTCAACTAGGTTCTGCTGGGGTAGGGTGGTTTTCCCTGCCTAGTTTGGCTTTTTGCCGGGGCTGCTCCGATCCGTTACCGGATCGGGCAGCCCCGCTCTCTATGGGGGACCAATGACCCCCTCGACCCTTCCCACCCGCACACGGTGTGCGCTGAGACCTACAATTATGTAGCTTGGTGCGTTCACACCCGTTCGATCGCTTGAGCCTCCCGTCATTGAATTGGAGGCTCTCGGTCTCTGCGGGCCATGTTTGGGAAATTGGGACCGAGTCAAAATTGGCAGATACTAAGGGACAATCCCGGTCGCTGGCACTTCTTCACGAAGCCAGCGCCCTCCTCGACGAGGCCTCGGACCTGAGCACGTCCATGAAGCCGATTCTCGAGGCGCTCTCGCGTCATATGGATGTGGAGTGCGCGACACTCACCGTCCTGAACCGCCGCACGTCTGAGATCCTGGTTCACGAGGCGATCGGCCTCTCCGCCGATCAGCGGGAGCGTGGGAGATACCGTTTGGGCGAGGGGATCACGGGACGTGTCGTCCAGACGGGCGAGCCCGTTGTGGTACCGTCCATCGCCGCTGAGCCGCTTTTCCTGGGCCGCGCCCGTCCGTTGAAGGATCGCCCGGCTGCGGAGTTGGCCTTCGTGTGCGTACCGGTCCGGCTGGGAAATGAGACCATCGGGGCCCTGAGCGCTGAGCGGCCGTACGGGCAGGATGACTCCTTCGACGAGGACATCCGCATCCTCTCGATCCTTGCCTCTCTCATCGCCCATGTCGTGCGCCTCGGCCAGTTCGCCGAGGAAGAGAAGGCGCTCATGGATGAGAACGAGCGTCTGCGGAGGGAGCTCGCAGACCGCTACCGGCCCTCCAACATCGTCGGCAATTCCCGTGAGATGGGGCCGGTGTATGAGATGATCGGCCAGGTCGCCCAAAGTGATGCCACTGTCCTGATCCGGGGTGAAAGTGGCACCGGAAAGGAGCTCATCGCTCAGGCGGTGCACTACGGGAGTCGACGGTCGGAGGGCCCCTTCGTACGGGTCAACTGCGCCGCGCTTCCGGAGAGCCTCATCGAGAGTGAACTCTTCGGACACGAAAAGGGCGCGTTCAGCGGCGCGGTTCGGCAGCGAGAGGGACGGTTCGAGCGTGCTGCGGGAGGCACGATCTTCCTCGATGAAATCGGAGAGCTCACGGGAGCTATCCAGCTCAGCCTTCTCCGGGTCCTACAGGAGCGCGAGTTCGAGCGGGTCGGCGGCACCAAGGTTTTGAAGGCCGACGTCCGAGTCGTGACCGCGACGAACCGCCCTCTTGAGCTTGATATGGCAGAGGGTCGCTTCCGTGAGGATCTCTACTATCGCCTCAACGTGTTCCCGATTCACGTCCCGCCGCTGCGGGATCGGCGAACCGACATCATCCTCTTGGCAGATCATTTCATCGAGAAGTACAGGAAGAGGCATGAGCGGTCTATCCTACGGCTATCGACGCCCGCGATCGATCTGTTGATGGCTTATCATTGGCCGGGGAATGTCCGGGAGCTGGAGAACGCGATCGAGCGGGCGGTACTGCTCGC
>CAUZVZ010000171.1:0-5203 GCA_963583605.1 Gemmatimonadales bacterium UBA6960 | reverse complement strand
TTCAGGCTCTCCCTTTGCCGAATCATTGCGTCGGCCGAAAGGTCCCGGGCTCGTTCACGATTCCAGATTTCATCCGGTCCTGCGGGGCCACGCATCCGCCCCAACCGCTGTGCCTGTGCCTGTGCCGGGATCGCCATGATCGCCAAGAGAATTGCTGTGCCTCCCATCCGCTTCATCATCTCCCCCTTCATTTCAAGGACATCTGCCACATTTCAAGGGACATCCGCCACATCCCAACGGGCATCTGCCACATCATCAACAGATACTTCGGTCGGTCACCGCATCGGCGGCTTCCGAAACTTTAGATAGAGGTCGGCCGCGTTTCGTTAAGCCGATCGGATTGTTGGGTGTGGGACCGCGGAGGGTTCAGGACGCGGCCAGGGGGAGCTTGATGGATCCTGGCTTGCTGAGGTCGATGGCCCCGGGCTCGCCGATCGCGGCTCGACTGATCGTTGCCGCTCCCATCGATCCGTCCACGATCCGATCGAAGTTGGCCTTCATGGGGCGAGCGTATGCCTCTTCAGGGACGTTGCCGGCAAATGTCAGGCTGTTCTCTCGCTCGTCGATCGAGATGATCATCCGTACCACGCCGGTCTCGCCCTCTTTGGTTCGGAGGGACAGAGGGAAGAGCAATCCGGCCGCCGGAAGTCCGTCCGCGTGCTCACTGAGATATTCTTTGTAAAGATCCAAGGCCGACCTGCCGTCCAACTCGTAAAGCACGTTGGCGGTGGAACGCGTGATCCTTCGTTCTGGACCAAAGGGATCCCATCCGCCGAGTGATCCGACCCCGACCCTGAGGCTTTCTCCGTAAAACCAGACGGCGCCGACGGTGCCCGACTCGGGTGGCCCGTCCGAAAAGACAAGGGTTTCCTCGAAGCGCTCACCATCCCCCGATAGGCCGCCCGTGACGGTAACGTCGGCGGGTAGCGCGCGCGCGAGTCCATCGACGAGCCTGCTCCCCTTCACCCGCAGACCGTCCGACAGAACGAGTAGATGTCGCAAACCCTCCTGGGCATGGACTGAGCCAGCGCCACGCCTACCTGAAAGCTGCCTCCGTGGCCGTTGACCGAGACGGACGCGCACTGGATTTCGGTGGATGCGAACTCGATTGCGGTCGAGACGACGGAGTCATCGAGGACTTGGGTTCCGAGAATCTCGCCGCCGGTCGAGCGGCCGAAAAAGTGAGCCTCCGGGTAGTTTGCTCGCGTCTCGTCCAGTGCCGGCGTTGCTTTCAGTGCATAAGTGGAAACGAACACGAGAACGAGTTGGGCACTCATCCCGGAGTCGCTCTCCGATCCTGACCAGCCCTCCGTCTGAGTCCAGATGCGTTGCTCGATCTTCATGCCCATACCCATACCCAAGTTTTTGGCGGGATTTCCACGCACCTTCTACTAAGGTGGATACGCCGCTTGAGAGAATGCAAGAACGATTCTCATAACTCTGAGTCGGAGGGCGGGAGAATCCCGCAGCTTCGTGGGGGCTCGAGAAGATCCTTGTAAAAATCGCGTTCTTCTTCGAGTCGTTCCATGCGGGTGCTCAAATCGGCGATGGTGTCACGGACGCGGTGGAGTTCCTCGGCGTCCAGTTGGAAGGACTCGCGTGGGAGTGGAACCGGCCGCCGCCGAGCGATGATCCTGCCGACGGTGGAGATCAACACCAGAGTGATGACGAACTCGAAAACGCCCATTTCGGGACCCTCTCGGCGATCCGTGGTTACTGCACGCACGCGGTGTGTTCGACCCCTGCGATGCGGGATGATCAAGATGCCCGTAAAGTAACGCATGGTGGATGACCGCTCGACCCGGGAGCTGATGACTGTGGCCAAATTCGCGTTCGTTGTAATGACCGTCGGTGCGTTGATTGCCCCCATCCCTGCGAATAGCCAGTTGGTGGGGGGGGTATTCGGGGCGCGGGCTCGAGACAGTTTCGGAGGGACCAATGGGTTCGGGGCTGAGTTGGGCGTCAGCCTTCCGCTGGTTCCGCTCGAGGTGTTCGCTGCCGGGACGCTGTTTCGCCCCGGGTGTACCGGATGCGACTTCAAGATTTGGTCCGTTGGCGCGAAGCTCCAGATCTTCCCCCTTCCGGTGCTGAAGCCCTATGTCACCGTCGGGCGTACGTGGCGGGATCTGGAGGATCCGGGTGCCGCGCTGATCTTGGCTGACGACGGCTTCTTCACCGGCGCCGGTCTCGAGTTCGCTCTCCCCGGCTTCGGTCTCTTTGCTGAGGGCCGATACGAGTTCTTGCCGGAAGACCCTGGCCCGAGCCCGGATCTCAGGCAATGGACTATGCGGGTCGGCCTGAGGATGCGTTGGGGTGGGATCCCACTGTAGGCTCTTCTGCGGCCTAGGGAAGTTCTTCAGCCCGCTGAGATTGCCTCGACGATCTTAGGTCCGTGAAGCTTACCGTTTTCGATGAAGATTTTGTTCGCGTTATAGCCCGCCGCCAGGACTCCGGCGATGTAGATGCCGGGCACGTTGGTCTCCATCGTATCGGGGGAGTGTGAGGGAATGCCGGTCTCGTCATCAATGTCGATACCGAGTCCTGAGATGAATACGCGATCCGGACGCCAGCCCGTCATGGCGAGCACCCAATCGTTCGGGATCTCCACCGTCTGTTCCGAGTCCATGTTCCGGAGTACGACGCTGGTGGGACGGATCTTCTGGATCCGATGTCGCCAATAGACCTCGATCTCGCCGTTCTTCAACCGGTTCTGGATATCGGGGACCACCCAGGGCTTCACGCCTCGGTCGATCTCATCGGAGATGTGGACCATCGTCACTCTCGCGCCTGCCCGGTAGGTCTCCAGGGCCGACTCCACCGAGGAGTTGCCGGCTCCTACCACGAGTACGTCTTGGTCGTAGAACGGGTACGGTTCCTGATAATAGTGTTTCACCTTGGGGAGTTCTTCTCCGGGCACGTCAAGATAGTTGGGCTCGTGGAATCCCCCCGTCGCCACCACGACGGCTTTGGCCCGAAGCGTGTCCTTCTCGCCGGACCGCGCTCGGGTCTGTAGCAGAAAGTCCCCTCGTTGGCCCTCGATCGACGTGACTTCCTCGTATTGCCGAACGTCCAGGTCATAGTGCTGGACCACGCGCCGGTAGTAGTTGAGCGCCTCTCTACGGGTCGGCTTGCTGTTGGCAATCGTGAACGGGACGCCCGCGATTTCCAATTTTAGCGCCGTACTGAAAAACGTCATGTAATAGGGGTAGTTCACCAAGGAATTGGTGATGCATCCCTTGTCGTAGAGGGCGGCCTGGAGTCCGGCGGTGGCCGCGGCGGCTCCCACGGCGATCCCGCAGGGGCCGGCTCCGACTACGGCAAGATCGATCGAGTCGCTCATTGCAGTCCTGATATACGTTTTGAATCGTCCAAGCTATCGACACGAACCTCTGTCCCCAAGGGCGTCGGTCCGGCATCTTTGACTAGCGATGTTCGTTTCCCAGATTGGAGATGGGATGGTAAAATCCCGCCGTTTGGTTTTGGCTGGCGCGCTTCTACTGGCTGTGTCAGCCTGTGGATTCGATGTGCTTCGGCGTGAATCCCGGTCCATCCGGGTTCAGCGACTCGTCAGCTCGCTCGCTGCAGATTCGATGGCGGGCCGGGCCATGGGAACCATCGGGTCTGCGATGGCAGCTCGAGTGATCGCCGCGGAATTCGATGATGCGGGAGTGACTCCGGCGGGGACATCGGGGTACGTCCAGGAAATCTCTGCCGCGCGCGTGGCGGTGGCCGGCGGTGGGTCTCGTATTGTGATGGCGGAGGTCGCGGAGACCCTCCCGGATTCTGCGAAGGAATTCCTCTCAGACCGCAATCTGATCGGGATCGTGCGTGGCTCAGACCCCGCCGTGGCCGACGAGGTGATCGTCGTGGGTGCCCACTTCGACCATCTCGGTGTGGGCGGTTCCGTGGAGGGGGACTCCATCTACAACGGTGCCGATGACGATGCGTCCGGCGTAGTGGCCGTTTTGGAGGCGGCGCGGGACCTTGCTTCCGGAACTCCCCCTCGGAGAACCGTGATCTTTGCTCTGTTCACGGGCGAGGAGGTGGGGGGGCTGGGAAGCCGATGGTATATGGACAACCCGGTGCTGCCCCTCGAGCAGACCGTCGCTCAGCTCCAGGTCGAGATGATCGGGCGGCCGGAGCCCCTGGCCGGTGGTCCCGGCATGTTGTGGGCTACCGGTTACGAGCGCTCCACGGTGGGAGCGATTCTCTCCTCTGGAGGGGTGCCGGTCGTGGCCGATCCATATCCGGGCGAGAACTTCTTCTTCCGGAGCGACAACGTGAGGTTCGCATACCAGGGCATTCCCGCACACACACTGTCTTCGTTCAACTTGCACGCCGACTACCACCGCCCTTCGGACGATGTGGAGGGCGTGGATTTCGAGCATCTGGTGGCGGCCGTCGAGACGGTGATCATGGCGGTCCGGGCCCTTGCCGATGCTCCCAGTCCGCCCGCTTGGAATGAGGGAGGGCAGCCGGAGCGAATCGCCCGATGAGGGGAGGCTCGTCTTTGAGAAGTTCGTTTTCGAGAGGCTGGTCTTGAAGCGTCGCACCTTTATAAGAACCGGTAGTGTGATCGGTGCAGCGGGGGCGGCCGGAGCTCTCAGATTCGGCCTCACCCGAGATGGCTCAGGCCGGGGGACCACCGCGATCGGCTCCCCAAGCGCGCCCGGGATCGACCTGAGGATCGCCCCCGGTGCTTCGCCGGACCTCGTGCTTCGCCGTGCCACCGTGTTCGATGGTACGGGCGCGCTCGGGCAGGAGCTGGACGTTGCCGTCACGGGTGACCGTATCACCGAAGTGGGAAGGATCGCGGCGACCGGGTCTGAGGAGATCGACCTGGCGGGAATGGCCCTGTCGCCGGGCTTCATCGACATCCACTCCCATGCCGACCTCTCGCTGCTGGTCAACCCGAACGCTGAGAGCCGCATCCGTCAGGGCGTCACGTTGGAGATTGTGGGCCAGGACGGAAGCTCGGTTGGTCCGATGTCCGACGCGGGGTTCCGAAGCACGCGTGATCGATACCGTGATTCATACGGGGTCGACATCGACTTTCGGGACCTCGGAGGGTTCCTAGATCAGCTGGACCGCACCCCCGCGACTGTGAACCTGGCCACGATGATTGGCCACGGGACCGTCCGCGGACTGGTGGTCGGCGGCGCGGATCGACCCGCCACGGAGGATGAGATTCGGCGCATGCGCG
>CAUZVZ010000170.1:0-5272 GCA_963583605.1 Gemmatimonadales bacterium UBA6960 | reverse complement strand
AGTCCTCCGGTTATCGGATCGCCCATGAGCTTTCGATCGACGGGCCGGCCGTAAACGAAGACGCCATCGGGGCCGAACTTGCGAGGGTGATTCTGGATACGCGGGCCGACGCGGTGTGCGTCACGCAAACTTTGAACGACGCGCTGTTCAAGCAGGTCATCGAAGTAGCCCTCAGCACGGGATGTGAATTGGTCACCCTGTCGAGGGCCTGGCGTGTGGCTGGCGTCGTTCCTTCGCCGCGGGTGTGCTGTGGGGTGCACCTGACCTCGCTGACGCAACCGGGTCTCAAGGCGCATCAGCTCGTGATGAAGCGTTTGGTCGATATCGTTTCTTCTGGCCTCGGACTGATCCTTATTTCGCCGTTGATGGCGCTCTTGGCGATTGCGGTCAAGACGACGTCGAAGGGCCCTGTCTTCTTCCGGCAGGAGCGAGTCGGTCGCGGAGGGACGCGGTTCATGATTCTGAAGTTCCGCACCATGAGGCGTGGCGCCGATGGTGAAAAGGATGGTTTGGCGCACCTCAACCAGACCGGTGATTCGCGTTTGTTCAAGATCCCCGATGACCCGCGCGTCACCCGAGTTGGAGCGTTTCTGCGGCGTTGGAGCCTGGACGAACTCCCGCAACTCGTCAACGTCTTCAGAGGCGAAATGTCCCTCGTCGGTCCTCGACCGTTCTTCCCCCAGGACCTGCACGATTACCAGGACCATCACTTCCTTCGCTTGGGAACCCGCCCTGGAATCACCGGGCTCTGGCAGGTGCGCGGTCGCAGTGATATCAACGACTTCGAGGAGGTCGTGGCCCTCGACCGCGAGTACATAGACACGTGGAGCTCGTGGCTGGATCTCAAGATTCTCGTGATGACCCTTCCCGCGGTCTTCCGTCGCCGCGGCGCCTATTAGAAGTTGGCTGGGGCGCGACCACAAAGGTTCAGAGGGGAGAACGAAGTCTGATGGAGCGAATTACACACGACGGTGAACTGCTCGCGATCATCATTCCGGCCGATCACCAAGAGGCCGGGGTCCAGTTCTTCACCCCCCCTGAGTTTTCGCAGCAGCTCGCTTACATGCAGCATCCGACCGGACACGTCATCGACGCTCACACCCATAAGCCGGTGAGTCGCGAAGTTCATCTCACGCAAGAGGCCCTGTTTATCCGGCGCGGTCGGCTACGGGTCGACTTTTACACATCTGAGACTGAGTATCTGGAAAGCCGCATCTTAGCTGACGGGGATGTGATTCTCCTTACTGCAGGCGGACACGGATTCGAAGTCCTCGAAGAAGTTGAGATGGTGGAGGTCAAGCAAGGGCCCTATGCGGGAGACGCGGACAAGGTCCGCTTCGAGGGTACAGGGCCGCCTGAGTCGCCGACGCGGGTTCGTGAGTGAGCGAGTTTATTCCGGTAAACGAGCCCCGCCTCGTAGGTAAGGAGGCGGAGTACCTGGCTGAGTGTATCGAGTCGGGCTGGGTGTCTTCGGAGGGGCCCTTCGTGAGCCGTTTCGAGAACGAATTTGCCGATATGACCGGTCGCCAATTCGGGATCGCCGTGAGCAATGGTACGGCGGCCCTCGACGTTGCGGTCGCGGCCCTCCGCCTCGGCCCGGGGGATGAGGTCATCGTTCCAACGTTTTCGATCATTTCCTGTGTTTCGGCGATCGTGAGGGCAGGTGCGACGCCTGTCTTGGTGGATTGTGTGCCCGATTCATTCAATGCCGACCCGGATCTGATCGGCGGCCTTATCACCGCTCGGACGCGAGCCATCATGGTCGTTCACACCTACGGACTTCCGGTGGACATGGCGCCGATCCTGGAAATCGCAAAAGAGTTCGGCTTGTCCGTGATTGAAGACGCCGCTGAGGCCATCGGGCAAACGTATGAAGGTCGAAAATGTGGCAGCTTTGGCATCGTTAGCGTTTTCAGCTTTTATGCGAACAAGCATATCACGACGGGAGAGGGCGGGATGTTGGTCACGGATGACTCTGAGATCGCCGACCGCTGCCGGCTCCTTCGGAATTTGGCGTTCGAACCGGAACACCGGTTCGTTCACCGTGAGCTGGGCTGGAATTACCGGATGACCAATCTGCAAGCCGCTGTTGGCGTCGCGCAGTTGGAGAACTTGGATTCGGCCGTGAAGAGAAAGAGGGAGATCGGACTGGCGTACTCCCGACTTCTTGCCGATGTCGAGATGCTCGAGTTGCCGCCGATTGAGACTCCTTTTGCCGAGAACCTATTCTGGGTGTTTGGCGTGGTACTGCGTGACGATTTCCCTCCCTCCCCAGCAGATGTGATGTCGGCGCTCAGTGCCAAAGGTATTGGTACGAGGCCGTTTTTCTGGCCCGCTCACGAACAACCCGTGTTCCAGGACATGGGCCTGTTCGTGGGGGAGACGCATCCGCATGCGGAGCGTCTGGCCCGCAGAGGGTTTTATCTGCCATCCGGGCTCGCGATCACCGACTCGCAACTCGAGAAGGTGAGTAGTGCGGTGCGGGCGGCTGTTCTTTCATGAATGTCTTCCAGGAATACGCCTCCTACTATGAGGCCCTCTACCAGGACAAGGACTACGCGACTGAGGTCGAATACATCCAGTCGTTGATCAAGGAGTTTGGGCCATCGAGCAAAACCATCCTTGAATTGGGATGTGGCACGGGTGAGCACGCTTTGCTCCTGGGCGCTGCCGGGTACGATGTGCGCGGGATCGATCGGAGCCCTCAAATGATCGAATTCGCCGAGGCCCGCCGAGAATCGGTGGCGCCGGAGATCGCGGAACGGGTTTGGTTTAGACAGGGCGACGCCCGAGAGCTCGACGAAGGTGATCCGCGCGATGTCGTATTGGCGCTGTTCCATGTGCTCAGTTATCAGACGGAAAATAGAGATGTCGAGGCAGTCTTCACGACGGCCGCCAAGCATTTGAAGCCCGGCGGACTGTTTGTCTTCGACTGTTGGTACGGGCCCGCGGTTCTGGCGTTGAAGCCGTCTGTTACGACCAAGCACGTGAGCACCGATGAGTTCTCATTGGTTCGGATAGCTGAGCCTAAGATGCTACCGCGGGCCAATGTTGTTGAAGTTCATTACAAAATTGACGCGGACCACGGCGGGCCGGGGAAGAGTAGGGTGGTGCGAGAGACCCACAGGATGAGGTATTTCTTCGAGCCTGAGATCGAGTGGTTCCTCGCTGGCGTAGGAATGCGGGTTGTTCGCGCAGAGGAGTGGCTTTCAGGGAAGGCCTTGGGTACGAATACGTGGGGCGCATGTGTCATAGCCATCAAGGAATGACCCGGGAGTGAAGCTCCTCCTCCATGACTACCCGGGCCATGCTTTTACCCTCGCGCTCAGTCGTGAATTGGCTGACCGCGGATGGGACGTAGAGCACGTGTATTCCTCGTCTTTTGCGGGGCCCAAGGGAGAATTTGGCCGATCTGGATCTGGGCCGGAGTCGCTTGCGGTGATCGATCTTTCGGATGGTGAAACCCCTGAAAAGTACCGGTATGCTCGACGGTGGTTGCAGGAGCGAAGGTATGCTCACCGGCTCCGGCAGCGCATTGAACGCACACGCCCGGACGTTGTGCTCTCCGGCAACGCCCCACTCGACATGCACGCTTCTGCTCTTCGCGCATCGGCGGCCGTCGGGGCGGCGTGTGTTTTCTGGGTCCAGGATCTCTACGGCCTCGCTATCAAGGCATACACACGAGGGGTCCTCGGCTGGCTCGCTTCCTCACACTATTCGAGGATTGAGCGTCTCGTTGCTCGCCGCGCTGATGGAGTCGTGCTCATCACCGACGCCTTCGCCCCCCATCTTGGACTCGATCCGAGCGACCCACGCGTGGAGGAGATTCCCAACTGGGCGCCCATCGATGAAATCCCGCCGCTACCGAGGGAAACCGACTGGGCTCGATCGCAAGACCTCGCCGACTCGCGAGTCGTCGTCTATTCGGGGACCCTCGGAAAGAAGCATGATCCGGCCCAGCTCAGGGATCTGGCTCTCGGTGTGCCCACCGACGGCGTAAAGGTGGTGGTGGTGTCCGAAGGACTGGGCGCGGATTGGCTACGCAAAAATGCGAGGCAGGTGACGAACCTGAAGGTCGTACCGTTCCAGGCGCACGAGATCGTGCCCCAGGTTCTCGCGTCCGCGGATGTTCTGGTTGCGTTGCTTGAGCCACAAGCCTCCGCACTCTCCGTGCCCAGCAAGGTGTTGGCGTACCTGTGCGCGGGTCGCCCCATCGTGCTTTCTGCTCCCTCAGATAACCAGGCGTCCCAGATGGTCCAGGTAGCAGCGGCCGGGAGGGTGGTGGCTCCGGGAGATAGCGAGGCCCTGGTAGCTGCTGTAAACCACTACCTGACGAACCCGGGTGAAGCCGCTGTCGCGGGCCGCGCGGGCCGGGCGTTTGCGGAGAGTACCTTTAGCATCGATGGGATCGCTGCACGTTTTGACGAGGTCTTGAGGCGGGCGATCGAGCGAAGGCGGTCAAAAAGCTCAAAGTGAGCTAGAATGCCCGAATGAAATCAGCGAAGGATTGATCCATGTCCAGTGAGAAGATTTTCGCCCGGGCTTACGAGAGGCTCAGGAGCCTCAAGAGCTTCGGGCCCCTGACCGACCTCGCGGCGGTCGCCAGGAAAGGCGGTGACGTAAGGATCTTCGTTGCGCTTAGACAGGATTGGCTGCGTTTGTTCGGCATCAAGACGGTAGTGGACATCGGCTCCAACGTCGGTCAATTCGCTGTCGCTGCGATGCGAGCCTTCCCCGATGCGCAGATCCATTGTTTCGAACCACTGCCGAGTTGTTTCGCGACGCTCGAGGGTCGTCTCGTGCGGCACGACCGCGTGAGTCTGCACAACGTGGCTGTGTCCGACATGGACAGCGTGGCCATGATGCGGCAGAGCAGTTTTTCGCCCTCGTCGTCCCTCATGAAAATGTCTCCTCTACACGAATCGGAATTCCCCTTCACCGAGGGGGGAACGGAAGTCGAGGTGCAGGTCACCACCTTGGATCACGCTCTCCTCGGTGTTGAATTGCCCAGCCCCATTTTGATGAAGATCGATACGCAGGGATCTGAGCATCGTGTTCTTTCCGGTGGTCGGTCCGTGTTGGAGAAAACGGACGTGGCCATCCTGGAGACTTCGTACGAGCCTCTTTACGAGGGCCAGACATTTTTCCCGGAACTCTACGAGACGATGCGCTCTGCCGGATTCGAGTTCCGGGGGTTCCTGGGAGAGCTTAGGAGCCGACGGAGTGGGAGGCTCCTCCAGTCGGACTCGATTTTCGTACGATCCTCACCCAG
>CAUZVZ010000169.1:0-5277 GCA_963583605.1 Gemmatimonadales bacterium UBA6960 | reverse complement strand
TCGGGGTTGGTTTCAGAACAGTCATCATCAACCCCGCGACCGCAGTGCCTGGCTTCCAATGTGGTGAAGAATGAAGACGGTCCGGCGGTTGCGTACAGGTAGGGCTGAATCGGCCCATTGCTCATGGTCCACTCAGGGCCCATTCCGAATTGGAAGATGTTATTTCGGGTGACCAGGTCTCCTTCGATCCAGCACGGCGTCGTGAGACATGTGGGAGTACTTTCGGAGCCGTAAACGGTATACGAGAAATCGAACCGGAGGCCGACATTTCCGGTAGTGGACGGCATCCATGTCACTCCGGCGTTGGCTCCGTAACCGCCGTCGCTGAGTTCGCCGAACTGATGCAGCCCTTCCGACTTCAGGAAGGCCATATGGATATTCAGCCCAGTGAGCCCTCTTTCCGGAGCGTTCTGCGCTTCAATCGGTGAAGGGCATGGAATGAGAACGCAGAGTCCCAGGACAACAGCTATCGCCACAACCTGATTGAAGCGCTCATTCTTCATCGGACCATCCTCCACCAGCGGTGCTTTCGCAACGTACTAGCATGATCGGACGAGCAGAACACTGCTGGATAGCTAGGTGTGACTGGGTGCCACGGAGGGGGAACTAGGGGGCTAGTTGCCGTTTTCTAGGCCGGGAGGACAGGGGTCGTAGGTGACCGGTCTCTCCGTCTTCAATCCACTCACCGCGATCCTCACCCATGTTGTAGGTGCCCTTAGATTCCAACTGACCGTTCTCGTCGTACGACTCAGACAGTCCGTGCCACGCCCCATCCTTATAGATAACTCTCCATTCCAACTGACCGCACTCGTAGTAATACTCACTTGGGCCGTCCCTCTCATCATCCTTATAGGTGGCCTTGGTCTTTAGTTGACCGTTCTCGTAATAGGACTCAACCAGTCCGTCCCACTCCCCATCCTTGTAGGTGGACCTTTCTCGTAACAGACCGTTCGGGGAGTAAGCCTCATATGAGGGGACGTTCCACCGCAATCCCGTCATGATCCCGGACTCCGCCGGGTCACCTACAATGGCAAGGTCGCTACGAGCATCGTTCCGCTTCTACTCCGGCGCGTGATGATGCGCTCGCCTAGAGCGCCTTCAAGTACGTGAGTTTCACGACGCCCGTACGCCTCAGCCACCGCTGCGCCAAGGGGTCGAGCAGATCTCCAGTCCGATACCCGGTGTCGATCACCAAGAAGAGGTCACTGCCCGGGGTGTGGATCCAGTCCACGCGGATGTTCGCCTGCAGTGTGCTCGAGACGTCGTCCCACTGCACCAAGGCATTGGCGAAAAGTTTCCGATTGACGGCTCCTCCGATATCGAGACTGAGCAGTGTCACTGTGAAGTCTCCGTCAGCTACTGGTAAGGACACGTCGTTCCAGTTGATCGAACCGCCGAGTGTCAGGTGTGGACCGGTCTTCCACGTGGCCCCACCGGCGAGCTGGGTGCGCGTTCCCGACCAGAAGTCACCGACCGACCAGCTCACCGAGCCCGACAACGTGCGACTGTCGTTGGTTCGCGCGCTGCCCGACACGGAGCGGAAGGCATAGTCGCCGGTGGGCAGTTCACGGCCGCTGATACGCACGGGGGCCTCCACGCGCTCGAACTGCTCGGCGAATCGCACGTTCACGGTCTCGCCGGACTCGAGGCGTAGCGACGAATTCACCCGTCGGTGATGAGACTGCTTTACGCCCTCGATGCCTGTAATGTGGTTGCCACCGAATGAAACCTCCGCAGAACGCGCCCATCCGCTCTGTTCGAACCTGGGTGTGATCCCGAACTGCCCGCCCCACCGGGCCTGGTCCGGGCGAGGAACGAAACCCAACGCGGGCGAAAAGTCCTGGCCGATGCGGGTCCTCGTGATCTCGAACATGTATCGATCGTTTCGCAGCATGAGCTCAGCCTGCGCCGCCCCTGTGCTGCCATCATGGTCTCGACGCTGTGCGTCCCAGACGTTGGCCGCCCACAAGAGCAGCGAGCTGCTGCTCCAGAAGCGGGTCGTGAAGTCGACTCCGGCCACTCGGTTGTGCCCCTGGGTAGTCTCCTGGGCCGTGGCGATCGCGCCCAGCGAGGTCCGCCCACCCACATCCCCCCGGATGCGCGCGACCGAATTCCAGGCCGCCGGGACCAGACCGTCGCCCACGCCGGACTCCCCCGTCCGCAGACTCATCACGCCGATCGAGAACGGTCCAGCCTGGCCCGTCAGGCGCCCGCCACCGAGCACGTCACTGTCCAAGCCGACTCGCCTGCTAAAAAACACTTCGGTCTCTCGCGGCGCACCGAACTGGAAGAGGCCTGCGCGTTCCAGGAAGAATTCCCGTTTCTCGGGGAAGAAGAGACTGAAGCGGGTGAGATTGATCTGCACGTTGTCCGCTTCGACCTGTGCGAAGTCGGTGTTCAGAGTGAAATCCGCCGTGAGATTGGGCCTGATCGAGTATTTCACGTCCAATCCGACGTCGGACTCAACGTTGGTTTCCACGTCGCCGTCGAACCTCTGGCCGCCGCTGATGGCATACGGCTTCAACTCGATGTACCGGCCACGACGGATGTTCTCGAGCCCGGTCAACGTCGCATACTGCGAGACCTGCGCGTACGCAGAACGGTACTCCTGCCCCACATGAGGCCAAGAGACCCACTCGTTCTTTCGTCGGATCGAACGGTGGAAGAGAATACCCATCTCGGGCGCGGTGCCCTCGAAGCGGATCGTCGTGAACGGAATCGCCACTTCGAGTACCCACCCGTCCGGCGTGACCCGGGTCTCGGTGAAGTACACGCCGTCCCAGCTCCAGTCCTCGATGGCGAGCCGCTCGTCGGCAAAGAGTGCATCATCCTGTGTGCCCAAAGCACCGATCTCGAAGATGTACCCGTTTCGTCCGTCGTGGTACGTGTCGAGCGCGATCACGACGAGGTCGTCTTTGTCGATCCTGCCACCACGCTCGAGAATGCTGCGTCGGATCAGCTCGGGTCGTGAGTCATGGAGCACCAAGCCGAAATACAGGGCGTTTTCGTCGTAAGCGATTCGAACCTCGGAGCGCTCGCTCGCCGGTGCGCCATCGATAGGATCACGTTGGCGAAAGTCCGTCACCGGCTCGATCGTCGACCAGAACGTTTCATCGAGGACGCCATCGATGTCGGGGGCCTCCGAGACCCGCACGGCCACAGCTCTCAGATCCTGGCCGGGCGGGGGTGTAACCTGACTTACGACAGGAACGGCCGTCAGCGCCAGACCGAGCGATGCCGCGAGTGTCGTCCTATTCATCCAGCCCTTTCTCCGGTGATTCAACTTCGGGCTCGTGGCCCTGCCTGCGAACTCGGGCGGCGTAACTATAAAACGGATACAGCGCCGCGAGGTCCTCTTCCCGGGAAGCGACGAGCAACGCGGCGCTATCCCAGCTCGATCCCCAACGCCCCACCACTGCGTAGCCGGAGGAGGCCGTTGTGGAGTACCAGGCCACATTAGCGATTCATCCGATACACCCGACGGACCATGGGCTGCACGATCAGGCTCGAGAACAACTCGAGGAGTGGGGTGTCGCGGTGGCTGTGGCTGACTCCGCTACAGGCGAGCTCCCCACGGGCCGGTAATCGCGAGCGTCCACCCGTCGAGCTGCATGTTCACGAAGAAGGTGGACCCGTCTGGTGAAAAACAGGCTCCCGCGAACTCGCCGTTCCCGGTGAGGTTACGCGCGAGCTTGTAGATCTCCCCAGCCGGGGTGATCCCGATCAGATAGTCATCGCCGGTACCGTCCTCGCAGACGACGAGGTCTCCCCACGGCGCGACGGTGATGTTGTCGGCGTTTTCGATGATCGTGCCGTCGTTGGGTTCGACGAAGAGCTCGATACTGCCCGGCTGGTCGCGCTCGCCCGGCATGCCCTCCTGGGCGCTCGGGTAGTACCGCCAGATCTGCCCCTTCCTCGCCTCACCGCCGTTTGTGCACGCAATGTACACCTCCCCACGTCCATCCCGCTCACCGTAGAAGATGCCTTCGCCCCGGGCGAACCGGGCGGCTCCGGCGGCGAATCCCCGGTAGCGCAAGTCGTCGTCCGGTGCCTCTACCTCGTCGAGGTCGATCCACTCGACATCCATCGCCACTCCCGGCTCGATATCACGGCCGTCGAAGTTCCGCATGTCGAGACTCGGCTGGTCACGCACAGCCAGTGCCTGGAGTCGACCGCCACGGGCGAGTTGCCCCGGCACGTTGGGAATGAAGCGGTAGATGAGCCCGTCACTGATGTCCTCGGTCTGGTATACGATGCTGGTCGGCGGATGTACGGCGATCGCTTCATGTACGAACCGGCCCATCTCCCGAAGGGGCTCGGGGCGGACCGGCAGACCGTGGAGGCCCGCGGGGACCTCGAAGTTGTACCCGTGGTCTCGCGCGAAACGGTCGCCGCCGCGCTCGGTGTTCTCCTCGCAGCTGACCCACGATCCCCACGGCGTCGGTCCGCCGGCGCAGTTCCAGACGGTCCCCGCGAGGCTCAAGTGATGAGAGACCAGCCGCTGACCGACTGTATCGTAAAGCAGGGTGGTCGTCCCGCCGAAGGCGGGTACGCCGGAGGTCCCCCCGTCGTACAGCTGTGACGCGTCCAGTCGTGACAACAGACGTAGGTCCGCTCCGAAGGCCCCGTCGGCGGCATCCCCGTCGAGTGCCAGCTCGTGGTTACGTACGAGGAGGGTCATCCCGTCGGGACCGGGGAAGGTTCCCATTCCATCGTGCCGGGCCGGCACGAAGAATCCGTCCGACATCGTCTCGCCCTGTCGCGAGATGACGCGGTAGCTGAATCCCTCGGGGAGCGCGATGATACCGTCCGGGTCGTCGAGGAGCGGTCCGAACCACCGCCACGTGGGAATCGCAGGGGCGATGACATTCGCCTTGGCACACCCGAGGCCGCCGAAACCGAGAGAGATAGCGGCCGCTGATCCGAGGAAGCCGCGACGAGACATAGTCATGTACGCAACCGAGGGGACGGGGAGTCGAGATGACGGGAGCCCGACAATGTATCACCGCCGGGGTAGGCGCGGGGATGGCACCTGGGCTGACGGTCCCTCAATTGGGCCGTGCTACTTGCTCGTATTTACGACGTGTGCCGCTGCTCTGCCCCGCGTCTGGTGGCCCCATAAGGATCCTCTCCTTCCTCACCGACCCGCCTGTCGTCACCGCGATCCTGGTGCACCTCGAATTCCCTCACACACCTCCCCCGATCTCACCCGCTCTCGGTCCACCGCAGGGAGACTTCCTCCTCGACCAGACCCCGGCCTTCGATCCCACCGAGGCC
>CAUZVZ010000168.1:0-5294 GCA_963583605.1 Gemmatimonadales bacterium UBA6960 | reverse complement strand
GCGCCCTCGATGAACGACCCGAAGAGCCACGCGATGATTACGACCTGGACCCGGCGATCGTCACTGATGCCATGAAAGCTCCTCCGTATCGACGCGACTCCGCCTGATCGCTCCAGTGTATTCAGGAGAAGGATCGCTCCGAAGATGATCCATAGGAGATCGAAGCTGAGGAAGAGTCCCTGGACGGTCGACGCCGCAACATCCAGAAGCGGCATGCCCCAGACGCCCAGCGCGATGGTCACGGCCGTGACATAAACCACCGGCATCGCCCACTTGGCGGGAATGCGGAAGCCCACCAACAAGACGCCGCCGAGAAGGATGGGAAGGGCAGCTAGACCGGCCAGCATGGCGGGGCTCACATGGACTCCTTTGGATGCGCGGTGAGCGTTCCAGGGTCGGAGCGCCGATCCGGGGTGGCCCACCTGTCATCAAGCGGTCCGTGCCGCGGGACCGACCGGACAACATGCGGCGGAGAGAGGATTCCGAACAGAGCAGACCCACGGAGTGGTCGATGCACGATGTCCGGGCGGTTGACTACGCGGGTCGTCTCCTTGTCGGATATCCGACCGACTCTCTATGTTCGGCGGCCGGCCTTGGCGCCGAGCGCTCCTCTCTTTTCGGACAAGGACAGCCGCAATGGAACACGACCCGAACGCCCCCTGGCATCGGCGGCTCCATTGGCAGGTGTTGATGGCGATGCTCGTGGGCGCTTTGGCCGGCACCCTTTTCGGCGAGCCTTTGGCCGACAGGGTTGGATGGATCGGCGATTTGTTCATGAAGTTGCTCCGGATGATCATCGTGCCGTTGGTGCTGACATCGATCATTTCGGGCGTTGCGTCGGTGGGTGGCGGGCGTGCGCTCGGGCGGTTGTTCAGCAAGACGCTCGGCTACTATGTGCTCTCCAGCTTTCTCGCCGCCACGGTCGGACTCTTCATGGTGAACCTCATCCGACCGGGTGTGGGGGCCAACTTGACCGGCACAGCCCAGGTGGCGCTACCCGAGCTGTCGACGCCTGAGTCCCCGGCTCAGCTCCTCACCGACATCGTCCCGGAAAACGTGATTCAGGCCGCGTCCGCCGGCGATATGCTGGCTCTGATTTTCTTCTGCATTGTCTTCGGTGCCGCCCTCACGACCCTCCCGGACAAGACCAGGGGTCCACTCGTGCAGCTGTTCGAAGGCCTGTTCCACGCCATGATGCGGCTCACATCGGGGATCATCAAGTTTCTACCCATCGGTGTGTTTGCCCTGATCACGAGGATGGTGGCGACGACCGGTTTCGACGCGTTCCGTCCGCTCGCCCTCTACGCCCTTACGATCGGGTCGGGTGTGACCATACACTTCCTCGTGACTTTGCCGATCTTGTTGATCGTCCTCGGGCGGATCTCTCCACGCATCCATTTTGCCAATATGCGCGAGCCGCTGTTGATCGCCTTTTCGACCAGTTCGTCGGGGGCGACCCTGCCGGTCACCATGAAGGTGGTCGAGGAAAAAGTGGGGGTCTCGAACAAGATCGCGTCGTTCATCCTCCCCATGGGGGCTACGGTCAACATGGATGGAACCGCCGTCTTCGAGTGTGCCGGCGCGTTGTTTATCGCCCAGGCTTTGGGCTTCGAGTTGACGCTCATGGCGCAGGGGGTCGTCGTCTTGACGGCGCTTCTGGCCTCGATCGGGGCGGCTGCAGTCCCCTCTGCCGGGCTTGTGGTGATTTTCATCGTTCTGGAGGCGATCGGCTTGGGAGGGCCGGAGGTGAACGTGATTGTGGGCTCCATGCTCGCGATCGACCGGCCGCTCGATATGTATCGCACTATGGTCAATATCTTTGGTGACTCGTGCGGGGCGGCGATTATTGCACGGTCGGAGGGCGAGACCGGGGTGGACACCGAGATACGTTAGAGGCAAGGCCGGAGGATATCTCCGGACCCTTGCCTGTGCTTCCATCTCTCAGAGAAAGCGTTCATGATCATTGATTTTCATAACCACTTCTATCCCCCTGAATTCCTGGACGCCATCCGTGCGGGGTCGAGTAACTTCCGTGTGACAGACGACGACGAGGGGAATCCGGTCTTGCACTCCCCTGGGGATTACAACGTGATCGTTCCCGGGCATCGTGACATCGACTTCCGTGTGAACGTTCTCGACGAGGCCGGTGTCGACAGGCAGGTTATCACGTTCACGGCTCCGGGGACCGCCATTGAGTCGCCTGAGCGGGCCGCCGAACTCGCTACCGTCGTGAATGACGGACTCGCCACCGCCAGAGATCGGCATCCCGACCGTCTCACGGCGTTGGCTCACCTGCCCCTTACCAACCCCGAGGCCGCCCTTCGGGAGCTGAATCGCGTGCTGGATCTCGGTTTCCCCGGCGTCATGTTGTATAGCAACGCGAATGGCGTGCCCCTGGCCGATGAGCGTTTCCTTCCCATCTACGAAAGGATCGACAAAGCCGGAGCGGTGATCTACATCCACCCGACCTACCCCGTGGGCGTCGAGGCGATGGAGGAGTACATGCTCATGCCATTGGTGGGGTTTCTGATGGATACCACGCTCGCCACTGCGCATTTGATCTATGCGGGTGTGCCGGAGCGATTCCCCCGAATTCGATGGGTTCTCTGCCATACCGGTGGGGCGATTCCATTTCTCGCCGAGCGGTTGGACCGGGGGTTCGAGGCGTTCCCCCAGTGTCGGGCAAATATTTCACGTTTGCCGAGCGATTATCTCCGAGATTTTTATTACGATACAGTCAATTTCGACCCGGCCTGTCTCAAGCTGGCTCTTGATTTCGCGGGAGCCGGTCGGGTGGTCGCGGGAAGTGACTACCCGCACATGATCGGTAGCCTTTCCAAAATGAAATCTTCTATCGCCTCCCTCGGGCTGTCGACGGAGGACGAAGAGAGGGTGACTGCCGGTAACGCGAGGGAACTGCTCGGTCTCTAGTGACGCAGGACACTAGCCTGGAGTGAGACGATGACGCCGAGGGCACGCATGGTGGGTTCGGGTACCGGGCCGAGGTGGCGGGCCACTTTTCGTTGGGCCCTCGCCGCCGTCCTCCTTTCTTGGGGCTGCGCGGAAGGGGACGAGGTGCCCCTAGATGGCCCCGATGTGCCGGATGTCGACCTCCAGCTGTGGGCTGCCGTCATCGACGAAGACGATGCCCGCGGCGCGGGCCCGTCTGGAATCCAGTTTCTGCGCGAGGGGCTCTCCTCACCGGACCCCGGACTTCAGGCACTGTCGCTACGCGCGTTTGGGCGCCACGAAGATCCTGACGACATTCTACGGATTGCTCCGCATCTCTCCTCGAGCGATGCAGAGGTGCGCTCTGAGGCGGTAAACGCGCTCGGACAGGCCGTCTTCCGTACGGACGGAGACGACGTCGCGGACCTGCTGTTCGATCATCTCGAGCGAGAGGTGAGCCCCGATGTGAAAGGGGTCGTGGCGCGCACTCTGGGACGTCTGACATACCGTGACATGGACCGGCTCGCCCGTGCCGAGGAGACGCTCGTCGGCCTGACGCGAGAGGGAGATTCCGATGCGCCCGGTTCTACAGTCCTGGGAGCTGTGATGGGCTTGGAGGCGATGGCCCGCCGTCAGCCCGCGGAAGCGTCGTCGGTTTCGGTGATGACGCGACTGCGAACGGTCGCGCGATTGAGAACGCTCACGACGTTCGGGCGCGGCTCGGACGGGACGGGCTCCGAGAGCGTTGCCCGCGTGCGGAGGGTTGCACTGATGGCCCTCACCGGCTTCGGCGAAGTCGGGGAGGCACTGATGTCTCTCGCCCTGGAGGATCCCGACGCCGACGTTCGCCGTCTGGCGGTCATGGCCATGGGGCGGGAGTCTACAGAGAATGGGAATATCCCGCTGCTGATTCTGGCACTTGGCGACGTCTCCGCTCGGGTACGGGTAGAGGCCGTGAAGTCGTATGCGGCGATGGCTCCGGACAGGCAGGAGTGCCCGCTTCTATTCAGCGCCGCCAGCGACGCGGATGCTCACGTCGCGGTTGCGGCGCTGGATCTTCTCGGCCAGCCATGTGAGAACCGCGCTCGTCAGAATGAATTGTTGAGCGGCTTGGCGGCCGAGATCGGAGACGCGAACCCCCTTCTGGGCTGGCACAGGGCCGCTCACGCCCTCATGGCTCTCGCCTTGGTGTCTCCCGATGTTGCTGAGCCACTTCTGGCCTCCTTCACGGAACATCCGAACGCGTTCGTACGAGCTTATGGTGCTCGAGCGGCGGCGGCAGTGGGAGATGTGGACGCCCTGGGGTCTCTGGCGGCGGATTCCTCTCCCAATGTACGGACGGCTGCGGTACAGGGGCTGTTCGGCCTTCGTGGACACGCGGCGGATTCCGTTCTCGTGAGCCAACTCGATCAAGACGATCCCTTCCTCCTCGTCACGGTCGCTGGACTGCTGGAAGGAACCGCGAATCCGGGCCCGGTGATCCAGCCTCTACTGGTCGCTCTCGGGAGGATCTCTTTGGAACAGCGCCAGACCGCGCGAGACCCCCGCATGGCTCTCTTGAACCGAATCGCGGAGCTCGGTGGGCCTGACCGTGCCCTCGAACTCTCTCGGTATGTGCGCGACTACGACCCGGTAGTGGCGGACCGAACCGCCGCCATCCTTTCTGACTGGATGGGTGAGCCGAGAGTCGCCCAACCCGTTCCGGTAGGGCGCGTACCCGTTCCGTCTCCCGAGGATATCGACCGACTGAATGGCGTCCGGGTGATCTTGGCGATGGCCCGTGGTGGACAAATCGAGATACGTCTTTTTGCGGACGTCGCTCCCACCCACTCGGCACGGTTCGAGTCGCTCGCTGCTTCCGGATACTTCGATGGCCTCACCTTCCATCGAGTGGTCACGAACTTCGTGCTCCAGGGCGGAAGTCCGGGTGCCAACGAGTACGCGGGTGATGCGGCCTACACCCGAGATGAGCTCGGCCTCCTTTCCCACTGGCGGGGGACCCTCGGGACATCCACGAGGGGACGGGACACGGGAGATGGGCAGATCTTCATCAACCTGGTCGACAACTTGAGCCTCGACCACAACTTCACGGTATTCGGCGAAGTCGTGCGAGGTATGGACTCGGTGGACGCTGTCGCCGAGGGTGACGTGATCATCCAGGCGACGGTTGAGATGCCCTGAGGACCTCGAGGCCCCGGATCCAAATGTTCTGAGGCCCTCCTCCTCCTACCATATCTGGAGATCCACAACATGACTCGCCCCCTATCACCTCGAGCTACGTGGCTGTGGCTGATCCTCACCGTTCTCCTTGGAGCCTCCCTGCCGGGCCTGGGGTCAGCGCAGGA
>CAUZVZ010000167.1:0-5366 GCA_963583605.1 Gemmatimonadales bacterium UBA6960 | reverse complement strand
CGAGGAAGCCGAGGAGACCGCGGAGGCTACGGCGACCGCAGAGGCCGTGGATACTGCGGAGAACGGGGAGAAGGGGCAGATTGGGGACGTCGCAGGCGCCGCTGCCGATGAGCCACCCGCCACCGGATCGGTGCCCCCAGAAGCGACGTATGTGGCGACGGAGGCTGACGAGACGCAGCCCCCCCAAGGGCAGGATGGCGGGGACTCGCTGTGGCTCTCTTCCATTATGATGGAACGGAAGGAAGAAGAGGACACCAATTGACGGTGTGGTGGCGCCCGCCACCAGGCCGTCCGAAGTGATCTCAGCTTTGTCGTTGGCCAGGAATGACTTGATGCCATATCCGGGAATCCCCGACACCTTGATCGCCCTCGAGGAAGAGACTCTGGCCCGTTGGCGGGATGAGGACCTCTTTCGCCAGACACTGGAGGCTACCGAATCCGGTGAGCCGTTTGTTTTCTTCGAGGGTCCCCCCACCGCCAATGGGCGTCCGGGGCTTCACCATATCATCAGCCGGACGATCAAGGATCTGGTGTGCCGGCTCCGGACGATGGAGGGGCGGAGCGTCACCCGCATCGCCGGCTGGGACACTCACGGACTACCCGTCGAGATCGAAGCCGAGAAAAGACTAGGGATCTCGGGCAAGCCCGAAATCGAGGCTCTGGGCATCGCGGAGTTCAACGCGGCTTGCCGCGACTCGGTCTTTACGTATAAGCAGGAGTGGGAGTCTCTCTCCGAACGTATCGGCTATTGGCTGGATTACACGCGACCATACGCCACCCTCGATGTTGACTACGTGGAGAGCGTGTGGTGGATTCTCAAGCAACTCGCGGATCGGGGTCTGTTATACCGGGGGTACAAGAGCGTCCCGTACTGTCCACGATGCGGGACCGGGCTCAGCTCCCACGAAGTGGCTTTGGGGTACCGGGACATCGAGGACTCGTCCCTCCACTTCCTGGGCCCGTGGTTGACGAGCGAGGGCGAACCGGACCCCGAAGGGCGAGCGTTTTTGGTGTGGACAACCACCCCGTGGACGGTCCCATCCAACACCGCCTTGGCCGTTCATCCGGATCTCATGTACGTGGACGTCGAACATGGGGGACGGCGTCTGGTATTGGCGGAGGAGCGCCTGGAAGCCGTCCTGGGCGCCGGAGTGGATATCCTCCATCGGTATCGAGGGGCGGAGCTGGTGGGAACCCGCTATGCACGGCCTCTCGAGGTCGTACCCGTGCCTGACGATCCCGGGAACGGCTGGACGGTGATCGCTGAGGACTTCGTCAGCGCTGAAGACGGCACCGGGATCGTTCACATCGCGCCCGCATTCGGTTCAGACGACTACGCGGCTGGACAGCGGCACGATTTGCCGATGCTCCGACCCGTCGACGATGCGGGGCTCTTCGTAGAGGGAACTGAGTTGGTGGCGGGCATGTTCGTGAAGGACGCCGATCCGGTGTTGGTGGAAGCGCTCGAAGGGCGGGGGAATCTCTTCCGCTTCGGTACGGCGGTCCACTCCTACCCGCATTGTTGGCGCTGCGAATCGCCACTCATCTACATCGCGAGGGATTCGTGGTTCGCCGCTACTTCCACGCTGAAAGACCAAATGTTGGCCCACAACGGGGCTACGAACTGGTTCCCACCGGACATCGGCGAGGGCAGAATGGGAGAGTGGCTCAAGGGAAACGTGGATTGGGCGCTCTCTCGAGATCGCTACTGGGGTACGCCGCTCCCGGTGTGGGTGTGCGATCAGGAGCCGGACCACTTGGAGTGGATCGGGAGCTACGAGGAGTTGGCGGAGCGATCTGGGCCCTTGGGAGACGACTTCGACCCTCACCGTCCCTATATCGATGAGCACACGTGGAGCTGCGGAGCGTGTGACGGGACCATGAGGCGGGCGCCGGAGGTGATCGACGGCTGGTTCGACTCTGGCTCGATGCCGTACGCGCAGTGGCATTACCCCTTCGAGGGTCAGGATGAATTTGAGCGGCATTTCCCCGCCGACTTCATTTGTGAGGGCCTCGATCAGACGCGGGGATGGTTCTACTCCCTCCTTGCCATCTCCACGATGCTGGGCAAAGGCCAACCGTTCCGAAACGTGGTGGTAAACAATCTAATCCTCGATGCTGCGGGCCAGAAAATGGCTAAGTCGCGTGGGAATACAGTGGATCCGTGGGATGCCATCGCGGACCATGGAGCCGATGCTATCCGCTGGTATTTGATCACGTCCAGCAACCCATGGGTGCCGAAACGGTATGATCCCGCCGCCGTCCAGGAGGCGTCGCGGAAGTTTCTGGATACGCTCTTCAACACCTACCGTTTCTTCACGCTCTACGCCAACGCTGAGGACTGGTCGCCCTCGGAGTCCGATCCGGCGCCGCAGGACCGAAACCTGCTCGACCGTTGGTTGCTTTCGAGGCTGGCTTCGGTGGTGACGGAGGTGCGTTCAGAGCTGCACGACTATCAGCTCACCCGAGCCTACCGGACTCTGGGCGAGTTCCTCAGCGAGGAACTGTCCAATTGGTATGTCCGGCGGTCTAGACCCAGGTTCTGGGGAAATACGGACGACGATGACGCTCGTGCGGCATTCCGGACACTCTGGGAGGCGCTGCGCACAGTGTGCCTTCTCTCCGCGCCGGTGACGCCTTTCGTGGCCGATTGGATCCATCGCGGACTCACCGGGAAGAGCGCCCATCTCGAGGCGTTTCCGGGGGACGGCTCCGCGCCTGAGCTGGGGGCTCGTGATGAATCCCTCGAAAGGGAAGTCGACGCTGTGAGGGCGCTGGTAACCCTCGGCCGAGCCACCCGAGAGGAGGTCAAGATTCGAGTGCGTCAGCCGCTCAAGCAGCTGTTCGCGGTCGTTCCCGGGGGCGTACAGATTCGCAGTGAGGTCCTGGAACTCCTCCAGGACGAACTCAACGTCAAGGCCGTGGATTTCTTGGCCTCGGCGGATGGCCTGACCACTTTGGGCGGGAAGCCGAATTACAGGACCTTGGGTCAGAAGTTCGGCAAAGAGACGGAACTTGCCGCCACCGCGATCCGCGAACTTTCCGAACCGAAGTTGCAGGCCCATACCGCCGGAGATCCGGTGTCGATCGAAATCGCGGGCCGCATCGTTGTGCTCGATCTCGAGGATCTGACCGTCTCTGAGGAGTCCAAGGGGGATCTGGTCGTACGATCTGAGGGTGGGTACACGGCCGCTCTCGACCCGACGTTGGATGAAGATCTCAAGTCAGAGGGACTCGCGAGAGAGTTGGTCAACCGCATTCAGCGGTTACGGAAGGAGTCCGGCTTGGCCATCACGGATCGGATTCGGCTGGCAGTGTACGGTTCGGCTCAGGTTCGAACGGCGGCGGGTGATCACCATGATTTCATTTGTGGTGAGACTCTCGCGGCTGAATTCGAGATCGATGACAACCAGGACACCATCGCTGGCTACGAGGCCGTCCAGAGCGTCAAAATCGATGATATGGACGTCGTGATCGCGCTCAATCGGGGTGCTGCAGAGGGCGACCCGTCGGAGGGTCGGCCCCGGACCGCAGCCCGGGATTGACGGTGATCGAGGAACGGGTCGAGGTCTTCACGGTTGATCGTGACGGCGATCGGCTGGACGTCTACGTGACGGGAAATTCGGACCTCTCCCGGGCCCGGGTGCAGGCGCTGGTTGAAGAGGGAAGGGTACGGGTCGACGGCCACGTAGCGAAAAAGTCCGATCGGCTCAAGGCTGGGCAGGAGATCGAGGTACGGGTTCCTCCTCCGGAAGCGCTGGACGCCCTGCCGGAAGACATGCCGCTGGACATCCCCTTCGAAGATTCTTCGATCCTCGTAGTGAACAAACCTGCGGGTATGGTGACGCACCCGGCGCCCGGGCATCCCACTGGAACCTTGATAAATGCGCTCCTCGCGCACACGGACGATCTGTCCGGTATTGGAGGAAAACTGCGGCCCGGCATCGTGCACCGTCTGGACCGCTATACCTCGGGGCTCATGGTGGTGGCCAAGACCGACAGGGCGCACCACGCCCTTTCCGAAGCGCTTCAACGGCGTGAAATTAAGCGTTTATATGTTGCGGCATCATGGGGGCACCTTTCTGAGTCACCTCTTGAGGTTATTGCGCCGATCGGACGTGATCCGGCGGAGCGGAAGCGCATGGCGGTAGTAGAGAACGGACGCTACGCCGTGACGCGCTTGCGCGTCGTGGAGCGTTGGCTCGGCGCCGAGTTGTTACGGGTGGCGTTGGGCACGGGACGGACCCATCAAATTCGGGTTCACTTGGCGCATATTGGACATCCCGTGGTCGGGGATACTCTGTATGGTGCAGGCTGGGAGCGCGGGATCGGCGGAAAAGCCCAGCAGTGGGCGAAGACGCTGAGCCAAAAGGTGGAGCGGCAGTTCCTCCACTCGTGGCGGCTCTCCTTCGCCCATCCGGTGAGTGGCGAGGTGATGCGATTTGAGCGTCCTCTCCCGGACGACCTACAAACGTGGGCTGAGTGGGCACGAAACGACAGCGTAACGTGACGGAGGTGGGAGCAGAGCTGTGGTAGCGACGGACCTGGATCCGAGATTTGCGTTCGATAGCTTTGTCGTGGGGCCAGGGAACCGGCTCGCGTCGGCGTCGGCGCGGCGCGTGGCCGACGCGCCCGGCACATCCCACATAACCCCCTCTTCATCTATTCGTCATCGGGTCTGGGCAAGTCTCACATTCTCAATGGCATAGCGCACTATGCCGCCCGAGTACATCCCGCTTTCGGCGTCGTTTATATGACGGTCGAGAGCTTCCTCAACGAGCTCACCCATGCCGTTCAGACCGGGTCGGCGCAAGAACTCCGACAACGGTATGAGGAACTCCACATCCTTCTCCTTGACGGCGTCCAGTTCTTTACCGGGCAGAACGAAGCGCAGGAGATGCTGCTCAGGCTTCTCGATGGAATGAGCAAGTCCGGCGGTCAGGTCGTCCTCGCCACCGCCCGCCCGCCGAGATCAACGGGCTGGACGAGCGCCTGCTCACTCGGTTCTCTGGTGGTTTGATCGTCGACATCGCCGCGCCGGAGTACGAGACCAAAGTAGCCATCCTCCGCAAGAAAGCTGAGGAGCGGGACCAGGAGTTCGAGTTGAGCGTGGCGGAGGCGCTTGCCAAGCACCCCCTCAGCAGTGTTCGCCAACTAGCGGGGGCGCTCAACAAGGTCCTCGCCATCCAGGAACCGGAAGAGGCGCCCGTGGAGGGACCGATCACCGGCCAGCAGCTCCTCGATGAGTTCGGCTCGTTCATGGAGGAGCTTTCCCATACGGTCGCGCATAAAGTTGAGAGGGAAGAGGAGCCTTGGAGGAGGCTGCTCCGGGAGACGGAGGAGATCTTCGAGAAGAACGGATTCTC